>CAMTJB010000026.1 GCA_947072715.1 uncultured Fusobacteriaceae bacterium
TAAATACTGAGTGTAATTAGTAGGAGGGAAAAAATGACATTAGTTTTAGAAAAAATATTACAGACATCAATACTTCTTTGTCCAATAAATGCTAAAAAACTAAATAAAATAATTATGGGAGCTCTTGCAAACAACACAAAAGTGATTATAGATTTCACAAACATAAAAAGTATAACATTAGCTTTTTTATATTTTTCAATGAAAGATGTAAAGAAATATTCTAAGGGAAACTTAAATAATTTAATAATAGTAAGAAATCCAACTTCATTTTTATTTGAAGAGATTGAATATTTGAAGAAAAATTATAAAGAGCTGTCTAAAAAATTTAATAAAATTGAAAACAATTATATTTTAGTTTAAAATATAATTAAAATAAAAAATAGAGGTTAATGCTATAGTAGCATTAACCTCTATTTTAATTTAAAGTGAAATTATTCTTTGACTCCATGAGTCTGTAAGAAAGCAATCATTTCAAGATTATTAGCTTCAGTTGCTATGCGAAGAGCACCTCTACCATAAGAACTATAGTTAGGATTTACTCCTTTTTTGTAAAGAAGAGTTATAATGTTGGTAGAATTATTAGCTACTGCTTTTAAATATACCTCACCTAAAATATTTTCGCCATCTTTATTGGACTCTTTTAAATTATAGTCATATTTAAGAAGAGAAATAATTTTATCTTCATCATTAGCATAGTATACAGGATAATTATTTTCGGAATCTTTAATTAAAGGAGAAGCTCCTTTTTTTAGAAGAGAATCGAGAATTTTTTTATCTCCTGTTACTGAGGCCCAAAATATAGGACTCCATCCATCATCATCTGTTGCCTTAATATTCGCTTTTCTTTCAATTAAGAGAAGGGAATAATTTGTAGGTTTTTTCTTTATAAAATTAACTAAAAGGGGTTCCCCAAATTCATTTTTAATATTTAGGTTTGCGTTGTTTTTGATAAAAATTTTCAGAGCATTAAGACTCTTTACTTTAAAAATACTAAAGTTTTTATCTGGATCTACACCTTTATTTAAAAGTAACTCAATACTTTTAAGAGAATCTTTTATAACAGAATAATCTAACAAAGAAAGAGAATCCCTGTTTTTATAATTAACAGGGAACCCTTGAGATAAAGAGTTGGAAAGAGCAACATTATCATCAATTAGAATGCTATTATACACATCTAAAGCATTAATTGTTTGCTTTTTTTCACCATTAGTACAACCAGTTAGAAAAATTACAACAATAAATATAACGATATGAGCTCTTTTAATCATAGATTACCCCTTCTTTTCGTTTTTCTTTCTTTCATTTTCACTTAAATGTCTTTTTCTTATTCTTATGAAGTTTGGAGTTACTTCTACTAATTCATCATCAGCGATATACTCTAAAGCTTGCTCAAGAGACATTTTTCTTGGAGATGCTAATTTAATAGCATCGTCAGATCCAGATGCTCTCATATTTGTAAGTTTTTTCATTTTACAAACGTTAACAACTAGGTCGTTCTCTCTGTTGTGCTCTCCAATTATCATACCTTCGTAAACTTCTACACCTGGATCGTGGAACATGATTCCTCTATCTTGTAAGTTTCCTAATGCATATGCAATTGTTTTACCAGTTTCTAAAGAGATTAAAACTCCTTTGTTTCTAGCTGGGATATCTCCTTTGTAGATTTCGAAATCATAGAAAGAGTGGTTTAAGATTCCAGATCCTTTTGTATCTGTTAAGAATTCACTTCTATAACCGATAAGTCCTCTTGCAGGAATTTTGAACTCTAAACGAGTATACCCGTCAGTTCCAGGATTCATAGTAACTAATTCTCCTTTTCTTTTTCCTAATTTTTCTATAACAACACCTGTAAAGTTATCATCAACATCAATTACAGCAAGTTCGATTGGCTCAAAAGTTACTCCATCAATATCCTTGAATATAACTCTTGGTCTAGAAACTGCAACTTCATATCCTTCTCTTCTCATGTTTTCTAAAAGTATAGAAAGTTGAAGCTCTCCTCTACCTTTAACAACGAAAGCGTCAGCAGATTCAGTAGCTTCTACTCTCATACTTACGTTACCTTGTAACTCTTTTTGTAATCTATCCCAGATATTTCTAGAAGTAACAAATTTACCGTCTTTTCCAACGAATGGAGAGTCATTTACCATGAATGTCATAGCAAGTGTAGGCTCATCTATATCGATAAGAGGTAAAGCTTTTGGATTTAATGCATCAGCAATTGTTTCTCCAATATCAATGTTAGGAAGTCCAGCTATTGAAACGATATCTCCAGCAGAAGCTTCAAGAACTTCAACCTTTTTTAATCCTTCATAACCGTAAATTACAGATACTTTACCTTTAACTTGTTTTCCGTCTCTTTTTATTAAGATAACTTCTTGATTCTTTTTAACTGTACCGTTGTAAACTCTACCTACAGCTATTTTACCAACATAGTTATCATATTCAATGTTAGCGATTAAGAATTGTAAAGCTTCCTCTTTAGTTCCCTCAGGATCAGGTACATGCTCAATAATAGTTTCAAATAATGGAATCATATTATCACTTGTATCTTCTAAATTTAACTTAGCAAATCCACCTCTACCAGATGCATAAACTACTGGGAATTCTAATTGGTGCTCGTTAGCATTTAACTCTAAGAATAAGTCATATATAGTATATAAAACTTCCTCAGGAGTTGCATTTGGTCTATCTATTTTGTTAACAACAACGATAGGTCTATGTCCTTGCTCTAAAGCTTTCTTTAAAACGTATTTTGTTTGAGGCATTGTTCCTTCAAAGGCGTCAACTAGTAATATAACAGAGTCAACCATTTTCATAATTCTTTGTACTTCTCCACCGAAGTCAGCATGTCCTGGAGTATCAACTATGTTAATTTTATAATCTTTATAGTGAACAGAGGCATTTTTAGCAAATATTGTGATTCCTCTTTCTTTTTCAATATCATTAGAGTCCATTACTCTTTCTGCAACACTTTCAAGTTCGTGAGCTCCGAATACTCCTGCTTGTCTTAATAGGCAGTCAACTAGTGTTGTTTTACCGTGGTCTACGTGAGCTATAATAGCTACATTTTTAATTTTCATTAAACACTTCCTTTATTTTAATTTTATATTTTTGAACATTTATAACCGTTAAATTTTGATTAAAAATATTTATAACCTTTTAATCTATTTTTTTCTATACTTCCAAGGCCAATAAACTCATCTTTATAGTAGACAGAGTACAATCCATCTATTTCAGTGAAAGAGAAGCTATTTCCATTTCTATAATATTTTAGGTGCTCGTCTGTAGTTATCTCTATTTTAGGATAATTAAAATAGTTTTCAACACTAAACATGAAATCAAAATTTGATTCATTGCACATATTTTCAATCTCTTCTAAAGTATAGCATTTAGAAAGAGGTGTATCTCCAACTCTTGTTCTGTTAAGAGCAGTCATTGTAGCGTAAACTTCTAAAGTTTCTCCAATATCATAGATAAGTGAACGAATATATGTTCCTTTTGAAACAGAACAGAATAATTCACCAGATCTACCATTAAAGCTTTCTAAAGTAAGAGTTGCTATTTCAACATCCCTCTCTTTTCTTTCAATAATGATTCCTTCTCTAGCTAAATCATAAAGTCTTTTTCCATCTACTTTTAAGGCAGAATACATAGGTGGTACTTGTTTGATTTTTCCTTTAAAATTATCTAAGACTTTTTCAAAATCGTCTTTATTAATAATTTCAAAATCTTTTTTAGCAACAACAGTTCCTTCAGTATCGTAAGTGTCAGTCTTATAACCAAGATCAAAGCCAGCTAGATAATCTTTATCTTTACCTTCAAGGTCTTGAACCATTTTTGTAGCTCTTCCAACACAGATAATCATAACACCTGTAGCTAGAGGATCAAGGGTTCCAGTATGTCCTATTCTCTTTTCTTTTAATAGTTTTTTCAATTTTCTTACAACGTCAAAGGAAGTTATTCCTTTAGGTTTATTTATACATATAATACCATCCAAAAATATCAACTCCCAAAAAAATACATATTCATTATTATAACACAATACATAGTTTTTTGAAATATCTTTTATTGAACAGTCATAATAAAAAATAAAGAGATATGCACTATCTCTTTATTTTTCTAATGTTTACATGTAAAAATAAGTTAAAAAAATTTTTTTTATTTTATTTTTTTTATGAATTTATTGATTATTTTGTTTTTTCAAAGCTATATCTGTTACTTGCATTCCATAAAATATATTCTTTTAGACCTAAATCATTAAGGGCTTTTATTTGAGCTCTAACTTCATTAACTCCATAGTTAATATGACCTTTAACCCAACGAGCTGTAAAATCTTGTATCCATGTTCTTACAATAGCTGGTGTATCAATATTGTGATCTCTATTTAATGAGTCCCTAGTTGAACCGTAAACAGTTTTGTAAGGTTCAGCATCTGGAATTTTTGTTCCATATGTTCCATTTGCATAGTGACTTGGATAAACCATTGGGCAGATATAATCAACAGCATTAGATGCAGCTTCCCAATATTGTCCTAAAGCCATATCATCTGGAGATGTACCTACTTGTCCGTAAACGTCAGCAGCAGTATATACTTCTAAAGGCGACAGTTGTTTGTATGCTTCTTTTAAATATCTTTGAATTGCAACCGGTTTACTTTCTCCATTTGGATTTCTATAATCTAAATAAGGATCTAGTTTTCCACCATTAGAAGCAGGGAATCTAACATAGTCGAATTGAATCTCATTAAATCCAACTTTAGCCGCTTCTTTAGCAACGTCAATATTATATTGCCATAAGTTTCTATCATGAGCAGAAACCCAAACTAATCCATCAGCATTAGTAAATGGTTTTCCAGTTCTTTTGTCTAAGATAGTTTTGTTAGTTTTTGTTTTAGCATAAGTAGGGTCTTTAAAAGATACTATTCTCGCTATTAAATAAATGTTATTCTTTTTAAGTTTTGCAATCGTTGGAGCAATATCCTTAAATGGTGATCTAGTATCTGAAGGGATACCGTTTTTTTCAACAACATTAGGCATTTTCCATAATAAGTGACCATCATCATTTTTAACATCAATAACAAATGCATTAATTTCAGTTTTGTTAGCTAAGTCAATAAGTCTGTCTAAACTTTTTGTAACAGATAGAGATGTAGCTGAAACATAGATACCTTTAACAGCAACTCTAGGGTTGCTTTTATAATTTTTCTTAGGCATAGGAGTAAAGTCAAGTTGAGCCCAATTTTTAGGTAATGTATCAGTAATTTTATCTGTTAATGCACTGCTTTTTACCCAACCAGTTGAAGTTTTTCTATCCTTTTTATATTTTATTTTAGAGTATTTTACTGGATTTTTTTCTCCAACAGTCTTTTCCTCTAAAACAGTTACTCTCGTGTTTATTCTTAAATAATCTGATTTTTTTTCAACACCAGGAGCTTCAGTAACTTTTAAGTTATGAACTTTTGTGAAATCATACTGAGATTTGTCAGCAACCTTAGAAACCGGTTCTTCAGGAATTTCATTTTTAATATTAGGATTATTATCGTAAGAAGCTACAGTAGTTTCTACATTGGTCTCCGAATTTTCTTTTGAAATTGCTGCCTCTTTTGTATCAATAGCTTTAGAATCAAAAGATGGCTCAGGAACTATAATTTCCTGCTCTTTTATAGGAGTAATCTCTTTTTTTACAGTAGATTCTTTTGTAGAATCTACAACTTTAGAGACTTTGCTTGTAGAGCCTTTTTCCTCAATAAATTGTCCTTGTATAACTTTTACCTCTGTTACGTATTCGCTACTATAACTACTTAAAGTAAGTAAAGTTAGAAGAGTAGCACATAAAATTTTTTTCACTAAAATCCCTCCAATGAATATATTTAAAATTAATTTATAAGACGATTACATTATACTGCTATATCTCTTGACGTCCTTCTAATGCCCTAGAAATTGTAGCTGAGTCCGCATGCTCAATATTACCACCAATAGGAATTCCACTAGCAATACGAGTGATTTTTATATTAAAATCTTTTAATAATTTATATAAATAAAGTGTTGTAGTCTCTCCCTCTAAATCAGGATTTATAGCAATTATAATTTCAGATATATTATCACTAGCTACTCTTTTAATAAGAGATTCTAAGTTTAGTTTATTTGGAGTGATACCTTTTAAAGGGGCTAACTTCCCTCCTAGAACATGATATACACCTTTAAACTTACCAGTTTTTTCAAAAGAAATAATATCACGGCTATCTTCAACTATACACAGAACAGATTTATCCCTAAATTCGCTAGAGCATATAGAACACTGATTTTTTTCTGATAAATTACCACAAGTAACACATTTTTTTATAGTTTGTTTAGCTTCTAGAATTGTATTTGAAAATTTAATAGCCTCTTGCATACTTAAATTAAGCATATGAAAGGCTATTCTAGTTGCACTTTTTCTTCCAATTCCAGGCAGTTTATTTAATTCATCAATTAACTTATCTAAAGCATTTGTTGTCATTCTCTACCTTACCCTTTATTTAAATTTTAGAAGATAATACTATTAAATTATTTTTTTACTTAGTAGCTTTTATAGTCTAATTATTACATACTTTTCAATTTTATCTTAAAAAATAGAATAAAGCAATAATTAATAAAAAAAATAACCTGCAACAAATAAATGAGCAGGTCATAAAATATATTTATTTTGCTAAAACTCTAACCATTTCATAATCATCAGCTAAAGTAGATTCTCTTTTTCCTTCCCAAGCGTAAGATATAGGATGAGTAATTATTTTATTACTTTCAATTCCTACCATTACACCACTTACACCTTCTTCAAGTAACTGAACAGCTTTAACAGCCATTTTTGTTGCTAAAATTCTATCGAATCCAGAAGGAGTTCCACCTCTTTGAACATAACCTAGAACAACACTTCTAACTTCAGAAGATAGTTTTTCTTTTAGAATATCTTCAATTTCAGAAACTTTACCTACTCCTTCTGCAACAAGTACAATGTCATGAAGTTTACCATTTCTTCTACGCTCTCTAATTTGTAGAGGTAAAAGTTCTATAGCATTTTCAATTTCAGGAATCAAAAGACCGTCTCCTCCACCAGCAAGAGCAGAGTAAAGAGCTAAGTCTCCAGCATTTCTTCCCATTACTTCTACTAAAATTGTTCTTTCATGAGATGTTGCTGTATCTCTAATTTTAGAAATAGCATCTAAAATAGTGTTTAAACAAGTATCAAATCCAATTGTAAAGTCAGTTCCGATTATATCATTATCAATAGTTCCAGGAATTCCCACAACATTTATTCCATGCTCTTTATAAAGTAAATCAGCACCTCTATAAGATCCGTCTCCACCTATAACAACTAAACCTTCAATACCTCTTCTCTTTAAATTTTTAGCAGCAATAGCTCTAAATTTAGGATCTTTAAATTCTAAACATCTAGCTGTAAGAAGTTTTGTTCCACCTCTATCAATAATACCAGACACATAAGAGTCTTCCATAAGGAATATTTCATCATTTAACATTCCTAAGTAACCTCTTTGTATACCGTAAACATGCATTCCTAAATTTATAGCGTATTTAGCGGCAGCTCTTATTGCAGCGTTCATTCCAGGGGCGTCTCCACCACTTGTTAATATAGCGATTTTTCTTATCATAATATAAAACCTCCAAAACTCTATAATGGATTATAGAGTAACTAATTTATAAAATAATTTATTTTAAATAAATTTTCCGATACTTCTAAATTTAGTGTAACGGTTTTCTAAAAGAGTTTCTACATTTTGTTTTTGTAATTCTTCAAATGATTCTAATATGATCTTTTTTAGGTTATTTGCTATACATTTATGATCTCTATGTGCGCCTCCAAGAGGTTCTTCGATAATTCCATCTATAACATTTAGTGATAATAAGTCTTTGGCAGAAATTTTTAGAGATTCAGCAGCTTCAGCAGCTCTTGTTGAATCTTTAAAAAGTATTGCAGCACAACCTTCGGGAGATATAACTGAGTAAACAGAGTTTTCTAACATGAAAATCTTATCAGTTACCCCAAGAGCTAATGCTCCTCCACTTCCACCTTCACCAATAACAACAGAAATCATAGGAACTTTTATTCCAGCCATTTCCATTAAGTTTTTAGCAATTGCTTCCCCTTGACCATGTTCTTCAGCTTCTATACCAGGATAAGCACCTGGAGTATCAATAAGAGTTAATACAGGAATGTTGAATTTTTCAGCCATTCTCATTAATCTTAATGCTTTTCTATAACCTTCAGGGTTAGGCATTCCAAAATTTCTATAAATTTTATCAGAAGTATCTCTACCTTTTTGGTGACCAATAACCATAACATTTTTACCATCAATTTTACATAATCCACCAACTATTGCAGGATCGTCTTTAAAAAGTCTATCTCCGTGAAGTTCAACGAAGTTTTCTCCTAAAATATTGATATAGTCTAATGTATAAGGTCTATTTGGGTGTCTAGCAACAAATATTTTATCCCAAGAAGTAAGGTTAGCATAAATGTTTTTTAACATCTCATCTCTTTGAGCAGTTAATTTTTCTATTTCACCAGATAAATCTATTTTCTTTTCTTCAGAAAATTTAATTAAATCTTCTAATTTTAATTCTATCTCTTGAACACTTTCTTCAAATTTCATAATTCCTCCTACATTGTACAACTTAAAAAGTTGTATAAAGTTTGTTTCATATCTTCTCTTTTAGCTATAACATCAACCATACCATGTTCTTGTAAGAATTCACTTCTTTGGAATCCTTCTGGAAGTTTTTGTTTTATAGTTTGCTCAATTACTCTGGCACCAGCAAAACCTATTAAAGCTTTAGGTTCACTTAAAATTATGTCCCCAAGCATTGCAAAAGAAGCAGTAACTCC
>CAMTJB010000027.1 GCA_947072715.1 uncultured Fusobacteriaceae bacterium
ACGAACTTTTAGTCTCTTTTTCTTTACTATTTTTTTTAAGTAGAATTTCTCGATTTTTCTTATTTTCATTATCAATATAAATTTTTCTTAAATTATATAATTCATTAATTTTTTCTGAAATAAATTTTTCTTTTTCTTTTGAACAAATAGCAGATACTACTGGAATAGTATCTGAAGCATCAGTTACATAAAGAGTATTTCCAGGATAATAGGGCTCTAATTTTACTGCTGTATGAAGCTTAGAAGAGGCAGCACCTCCTATTAATACAGGAATATCTAAATTGTTTTTTCTAAATGTAATAAGGACTTTTTCCATTTCTTTTAATGAAGGAGTTATAAGTCCACTTAAAGTTACGATATCTGGATTTAGTTCTAATACTTTTTCTAATATTTTTTCACAAGAAGCCATAACTCCCAAATCGATAACTTCAAAACCATTACATTTTAACACTGTTCCCACAATGTTTTTTCCAATATCGTGGACATCTCCTTCTACAGTTGCCATTATTATTCTTCCTCTTGAAAAAGTATTTTGATTTTTTTCTAAAAGGGGCATTATGATAGAAACAGCTTTTTCCATTACAGAAGCAGATCTTATAATTTGAGGAAGGTATAATTCGCCTTTTTCAAATAAAATCCCTACTTTATTCATCCCTTCCATAAGGATTTTTTGAATAGTATCTAATGGAGAATAAATTTTTAAGACCTCTTCTAAATCTTTCTCAAAAGTTGTGCTTCCCCCATTAATAAGGGCCTCTTCTATTCTTTCTATAGGAGTTGTATTAACTAATATATCTTTTTTATCTTTTTTTATAAAAGATATATTTAAAATCTCATCTGTTGAGTTTTCTTTTCCTAAGATTAAGTTTTCTATCAAGAGTCTTTCATTAGATAAAATAGGAGTAAACTCTTCTTCTGGATTAAGAATAGCTAAGTTCATTCCAGCTTCTATAGCAAGTTCTAAAAAGATTTTATGAATAGCAGCTCTTAAAGGGTTATTACCTCTAAATGCAAAAGAAATATTACTTAATCCTCCAACTATTCCACAGTGAGGAAAAGTCGTCCTTAAGTATTTAACAGTTTTTAAAAAGGCTAATCCATTGTATTTATCGTCAATAGCTCCAGTTCCAATTGTTAATATATTTGGATCAAAAACAATATCTTTATCCTTATAACCTATTTCGTTTAAAATATGTTTAGCTCTTACACAGATTTCTTTTTTTCTTTCAAATGTAACTCCCTGACCTTTTTCATCAAAAGCCATAACAACAAGAGAAGCTCCGTACTTTTTTATTATATTAGCTTTTTCTTTGAAAATTTCTGTTCCTTCCTTTAAGCTTAAAGAGTTTACAATAGCTTTTCCAGAAATGTTTTTAAGAGCAGCTTCTATAACTGCAAAGTCGGAAGAATCAATCATTAATGGAATTTTTGTAGCTAAAGGGTCATTTTGTAAAACTCTTAAGAATTTAATCATCTCTTCTTTGGAATCTAAAAAACTATCATCTAAGTTTATATCAATTATTTTAGCCCCTTTATTTATTTGCTTTCTAGCTATTTCCATAGCTCTAACATAATTTTTTTCTTCGATTAATTTTTTAAATATCTTAGAACCAGACATGTTATTTCTTTCCCCGATTACAGTAAAGCTATTTTCTAAATTTTTTTCAAAACTTAAGACTTCATTTCCTGAAAGAAAAACATTGTGTTCACTCTTTAATATGTTATGGCATAAACTTCTAGGCTCTTTACCTTTAATATATTTAGAAATAATATTGATATGGTGATAAGTAGTACCACAACAACCACCTAATATATTAATTTTTTTGTTATCAATCAGTTCCTTTAAATACTCTAACATCTCTTCAGCACTCTCTTCATACTCACCATTTTCATTTGGAAGACCAGCATTAGGATAAAGAGATATTTTTTTTCTAGTAAATTTTTCTAACTTTAATATGATAGGAATTAGGTCTTTTGCACCAAAGGAGCAATTTAAGCCGTAAGAAATAATAGAGTCTCTGTCTATAGCAACTATAAGTGATTCTATACTTTGACCAGATATTAAATTTCCCTTTTTATCAACAGTTAAAGAAATCATAATAGGAATTGTAATACCGGTATTTTTCATTATGTCTTCAGCTGCTAAAAGAGCAACCTTAGCATTTAAACCATCAAAAATTGTTTCTATAAGTAAGATGTCAACTCCTCCATCAATAAGACCTTGAATCTGTTCAGTATAGACAATTTTTAAAGTGTCAAAGTCAATATTTCTTTCATAAGGAATCTCTCCAGAAGGGATACAACAACTTTTACTTGTAGGACCTATTGAACCTGCAACATATATATTTCTTCCAGTCTTTTGTTTGAATTTTTGAACAGATTCATTAGCTATTAGTGCAGCTTCTTTAGATAAAGTATAACTAAGATGTGGAATGCCATAATCTTCTAAAGATAAAGTATTACAATTAAAAGAGTTTGTTTCTATTATATCTGCTCCATTCTCTATATATTTTTCATGGATTTCTTTAATAATTTCAGGTTTTGTAATATTTAGAATTTCGTTACAACCTTTTAAATTAGTTGTATGTTTTTCAAATAACTTACCTCTAAAATCACTTTCTTTTAAGTTATAATTTTGGATAGCTGTTCCTGTTGCTCCATCTAATACCAATATTTTAGTTTCTAAATCTTTTAATAGCTGGTTATTCATATATTTTCTCCCTTTTATCTAGATTTCTAATTATGCTTATTCTACTAAGAATTTCTTGAACTGTTTCTACTTTATTCATAGTATATAGATGAATTCCATCTACATCTGAAGCGATTAAATCTATAATCTGTTCCACTGCATATGCTATTCCTGCTTCTTTCAGTGCTTCTGGATTATTCTCATATCTGTTTAAAATTTTTCTGAATTTTTCTGGAAGAGTGCAGCCACAAAGCTCAGTTATTCTTTTGATTTGTCTTGCATCTGTAACAGGAATAATTCCAGCAATTAAAGGGATTTTAATATTAAGTTTTTCTATATTTTCACGAAAATCATAAAAATATTTATTGTCAAAAAAAATTTGCGAAATTAAAAAATCAGTTCCTGCATCTACTTTATTTTTAAGGTGAAAGAGATCTAAAAGATTATTTGTATCTTGATGACCTTCAGGATAGTATGCTCCTCCTATAGAAAAGAAATTGTCTTTTTTTATATATTCAACAAGATTTGTTGCATAATTAAAATCCCCTTCCTCTATAGTTTGATTATTTTTAGGATAATCACCTCTAAGAGCTAATATATTTTTTATGTTATTAGTTTTTAAATCTTCTAGAATATTTGTAATTTCAAATTTAGTTGCTCCTAGGCATGTTAAATGTGCCATAGATTCTATTTTATTTATATTTTTTATTCTGCTAGCAATCTCTGCTGTTCTACCTCTTGTAACCCCTCCAGCTCCATAAGTCACACTTATAAAGTCTGGTTTTAATTTAGCTAATTGATCTATTGTTTTGTATACTTCTTCTAGTGGATATTTTTCATTTGGCGGAAACACTTCAAATGAAATTGATGGTTTATTATTTTTTAGAATCTCTTTTATTTTCATTTTTTTCTCCTTTTAATGTATTTTTTTATAAAAAAAACTCGAGATTTTCATCCCGAGTTCCACATTTATGGTTTACTTGGGATTTCGTCATTTCAAACACAAAATGAGTCTGTTCCCAAGATTAATTTCCTTAATCTAGAATCACAAACTCTCCCAAAGCATCATCATCATATTGTTAATACTAATATTGGTATAATTATTATAAGTTATATTTATATTCATAAATGCTCCTCCTAGATTTTCTTATTAAGATGGATAATACCATAATATTATGTTAAATGCAAATTGTTTTTTAAAAATAAAAAAATGTTGTAATTAAAAAAAAAATGTGATAGTATACCCCAAATAAGTAAAAAAGGAGAATCATATGAAAGTAAATAATAAATTTAATACAACTACGATGATGATGATGCTTTGGGAGAGTTTGAAGAACTAGATTAAGAAAATTAATCTTGGGAACAGACTCATTTTGTGTTTGAAATGACGAAATCCCAAGTAAACCATAGAAAAATGGAGCTCGGGATGATGAATCTCGAGCTTTTTTAGTTGTAATTAAAAAATAAAAAATTATAAAAAATTAGGGAGATGGTAAAAATGAAATTTGAAACATTACAATTACATGGTGGATACACAATAGATAAGACAACTAATTCTAGAGCTGTTCCTATATATCAGACTTCTTCATATGTCTTTGATAGTACGGAACACGCTAGAAAGCTTTTTTCTTTAGAACAGGAAGGGAATATATATACAAGAATAGGAAACCCAACAAATGATGTTCTTGAAAAAAGAATTGCACTACTTGAAGGTGGACAGGGAGCTTTAGCAGTATCTTCAGGATCTACAGCAATAACCTATACTATTTTGACAATTGCAAAATGTGGTGATGAGATTTTATCTTCAGGCAGTATTTATGGTGGTTCATATAATCTTTTTGCCAATACTTTACCAGATTATGGAATAAAAACTACTTTTTTTGATTCAAGAAATATAATTGAAATGGAAAGTTTGATAAATGAAAAAACTAAAGTTATTTTTTTAGAGACAATTGGAAATCCTAATGCAACTATTATAGATTTAGATAACATTTCAAAAGTTGCACATAAGTATGGAATACCAGTTGTTGTAGATAATACTTTTGCAACAAGTTATCTATATAAACCTTTTGAACATGGTGCAGATGTAGTAGTATATTCAGCTACAAAATACCTAGGTGGTCATGGAACAACTATAGCAGGGCTTATAATAGATGGTGGAAATTTTAAATGGAAAGACAATTCAAGATTTGAAAATTTCAATAAAGAAGATGCAGGTTATCATGGTTTAAAATACGCTGACTTAGGTTCTCAAGCATTTATTTTAAAAGCAAGAACAAAATTACTAAGAGATACAGGGGGATGCTTAAGTCCATTTAATGCTTTTTTAATTTTACAAGGGATAGAGACTTTATCTTTGAGAATGGAGAGACATGTAGAAAATGCACGTAAAGTTGCAAAATTCCTTAAAAATCATGAACTGGTAAGTTGGGTAAGTTACCCTGAACATGAAAATCATGAGAGTTATGAATTAGCTAAAAAATATTTTCCTAAGGGAGTAGGATCTATTTTTACATTTGGATTAAAAGGGGGAAAAAAAGCAGGGGGAAAATTTATAGAGAGTCTAAAAATATTTTCTCACTTAGCTAATGTTGCAGATGCAAAATCATTAATTATTCATCCAGCAACTACAACGCATTCTCAAATGTCAGAGGAACAATTAAAAAAATCTGGAATTTTTCCAGAAACAATTAGAATATCTGTAGGTTTAGAAAACATTGATGATATTATAGATGATTTAGATAATGCTCTAAAAATATCAAGTGAGGTGTAGTATGATTCTTATTGTTAATTTAATGCCTGATAAAGAAGAAACAGAAAATAATTTTAGAGAAATTTTAAAAGGAATTAATTTAGATTTTTTAAGAATGGAAACTCACACTGCTAAAAATCAGACCTTAGGTAGACTTAAGGATTATTTAACACTTAGGGATATAAAAGAAAAAAAATATAAAGGAGCCATAGTAACAGGAGCTCCTTTAGAATATATGGAGTTTGTTAATGTAGATTACTGGGATGAATTAAAAGAGGTTATGAATTATTTAGAGAAGGAAGTAAAATCAACTATTTATATATGTTGGGCAGCTCAAGCAGCACTTTATCACTTCTATGATATAAAAAAATATTTGTTAGATGAGAAACTATTTGGGGTATATAAACATGATGTAATAAGAAAAAATTTTTTCTTAGAGGAATCTTTTATGGCTCCACATTCTAGAAATAGTTATAACAAAATTGAAGATATAAAATCAGTTACTACGCTTGATATAATAGGCACCTCAAAAGAAATAGGACCATATATGATAATAGAAAATACAGGAAAAAAAATACTGATAACAGGTCACGGAGAATACAGAAAAGAAAGATTAGAAAAAGAGTATTTACGAGATTGCTCATTAAATGAAAATGCAAAAAAACCTAAGAATTATTATGATTATGATAATAATATAGTTTTCTCTTGGAAAGAGCATAGAAAAAAATTTTATGAAAAGTGGATTAAATACATAGAAAATAAAAAATAGAAAATAAAAAATAATAAAAGGAAAAAGTGTGGTTTTTTATACACAAAAATGGGGAGGAGAATAAAATGAAAGAGATATTAAATGTAGGAATTTTAGGGTATGGTACTGTTGGAAGTGGAGTAGTTCATATTTTACAAGAGCATAGCAAGAAAATAAGTCTAATAACTGGTTATGATATAAAAATAAAAAAAGTATTAGTTAGAGATTTAGATAAGGAAAGGAAATATAGTTCTGAAAATTTTTTAGTAACAAATAATCCAGATGAAATTTTGAATGATAGTAATATTTCTATAATTGTAGAAGTTATGGGGAGTGTTGATATAGCGAGAGAATATGTATTAAGAGCTTTAAATAGTGGTAAACATGTCATAACGGCTAATAAAGATCTTATATCTCTTCATGGAGAGGAGTTAATTTCAATAGCGCAGCAAAATTCCTGTGACCTTTATTTTGAAGCTAGTGTTGCAGGGGGAATTCCAATTTTAAGAACAATTGTTGATGGACTTGCATCAGATAAAATTCAGAAGATAATGGGAATAATAAATGGAACAACAAATTTTATGCTTACTAAAATGAAAAATGAGAAAAAAACTTATAATGAAGCTTTAGAAGAAGCTCAAAAACTTGGCTTTGCTGAATCAGATCCAACAAATGATGTGGATGGAATAGACGCAGCTAGAAAACTATGTATATTAACAAGACTTGCATTCGGAATGAATATAGCCCTTAAAGATGTAAATACTGTTGGAATTAGAAATTTAAGGTTAGAAGATTTTGAAAAGGCTGAAGAGTTAGAATATGTAATAAAATTAATTGGAATAGCAGAAGAAATAGAAGGAAGTATCGATGTGAGAGTGGGGCCAGTATTTGTTCCTAAAAATCACCCTTTAGCAGGAGTAACAAATGAAAATAATGCTATATTTGTAAAAGGATCTGCTGTAGGAGAAACAATGTTCTATGGACCTGGAGCAGGAGAGCTTCCAACAGCAACTAGTGTAGTAAGTGATATTATATATGTTGCTAAAAATAAAAAAATGGGTATAAATGGGTATCTATTCAATAGCTATATTAGTGAAATGAGAAAGGCATTGGAATCACAAGTATTTTCAAAATATTATTTAAAGTTTTTACTAAAAGATAGAAAAGTTACATTTTTAAAATTGATGGAACTATTTTCTGAAAATGGAGTTGAGTATGAAAAGGTACTACAGGACTTATTAGAAAAAGATGAGACAATAGTAACTATTATTACAAGTAAAGCTAGTAAGAAGAAAATTGAGGATATAATAAAAAAAATAGGTAGTGATAATAATTTAATTACTCTAGAAGCTAAATATGAAGTAATTTAGTAATAAGTAAAAATAGTTTTATGAGGTGAAAAAATGAAAAACTTAGAAGTGAAAACTATTGATAGAGAAAAAATTGAGCATGGAGAAAAATATTCTATAAAAGTATACACTGATTACACAGATGACTTTTCTAAGCTTTTAACAAAAAATTATATATGTTTAAAAGATGAAATCATGGAAAATAAATCTGCAATTGCAATTGCAGTAGATAATAGTATTTTAATGGTGAAGATAGAAAATTATTTTACTTCATCCCAAAATATATCAATTCTTTTTAATGAATTAGAATATTATGGAGTTAATATTTGTATGATGTCTCAAAATAATAATATAAATAATGGAAAAATAGAATTTTTATTACCTATAAGCAATGAAGATTTATTAGATATAGTTCTTAAAAAAATTATTGTTAATTTTCCAGAAATAAAGATATTTAAAAAGAAAAATATGTCGAAAGTGTCATTAATAGGGATTGGCATGGGAAGTAATTTAGGAGTAACTTCGAAAATTTTAAAAATATTAGGTGATAAAAACTTAAAGTCTTATAACCTAACTATATCAGAAATTTCTGTTACTTTAGTTATTGATAGAGAAGCTAAAGATATATATATTAGAAAACTAGTAGAATTATTTTAAATAAAAAAAGTACCCTTACCAAGTTATGGAATAGGGTACTAAAAATTAAAATCTTATTGAAATAGTTCCAACATAAGCTCCAACGTATAAAAGTCCTACACCTATATTTTCTGTAATCCAGTATTCAGCAGAAAGTGCTCCTCCAATCATATAATCTCCCCCAATATTAGTTGGCATTGTTGAAGATTTGATAACTTCCCCTTGACTGTTTTTAATTTCATTTCTTCTTTCATATCCCTTTATAATTCCAGCTCCTAAACCAAGTGTAAATCTCTTAGTATTGAATGGAAAGAAATATTTATTTCCAGTTATTATATATGAATCATTATAGAAACTATTTTCAAAATATCCAGCTCCTATACCAAAATCTTCTCTAATAAAATATTCTCCAGCAATAAGTTTTGAATTATTATTATAAACATCATTATCACTAGGGTGTCTAGTAAATAAAGTAGTAACAAGTCTATATTTATGTTTAGGACTATTATCATTTTCTTCTGCAACTTTAATAGTTTCAGGTTCCTCTGTTATTGCTACAATTGGTTCTTCTACAAATGATACAGGTGGCATAATTTCTTTAGCCATTACATTTAACCCTAGGATTAT
>CAMTJB010000028.1 GCA_947072715.1 uncultured Fusobacteriaceae bacterium
GACTATAAGTTTTATAATATATAAATTATAAATTTTTTAAAGAGTTTTTTAACTTTTTTTAAGATTCATATTTTAATTATATTTTATAATACTTATGGGAAAATCTGAGATTTTCCCTTTTTTTATAAAAAATTTTTTAAAGGAGATCGTATAAATGAATTTTAAAATTGATATAAAGAAATTAAGAAAAAAATTTACTTTGATGTTTAATAATCCATTGGTCTTTTTCTTTGTAACAAGTACGAATAAATTTTTTATAAATAAGATAGCTAAAGTTGTGTCTAAAAATAATATGTTAATAAAAATGCAATACGAATTCACTTTCTAGTGGTCCGTATTGCATTTTTTATTATAAAGTAAAAAAAATCAAATATTTTAATTGGAGGATTTATGAGTAAAGTAAGTATCGTTATGGGAAGCAAATCAGATTTACCTACTATGAGTAAATGTGTTGAAATTTTAGATTTAATGAAAATTGATTATGAAATAAAAGTTATATCAGCTCACAGAACCCCTGAATATCTTTTTGAATATGCTAAAGCTGCTGAATCCAATGGAATTTCTATTATTATAGCTGCTGCTGGAGGAGCTGCTCACCTACCTGGTGTCATTGCTGGTTTAACACTTCTTCCTGTTATTGGGGTTCCTATTAATTCTACTCCTTTAAATGGACTAGACTCACTTTTATCTATAGTTCAAATGCCTGGTGGAGTACCTGTTGCAACTGTATCTATTGGAGAACCAGGTGCTAAAAATGCTGGTATACTTGCCACGCATATACTTGCACTTAATGATAGTGAACTTAAAAGACGTTTATCACTTTTTAGAGAGAGTATAAAAGTTGACTTAATACAAAATTCAAATATAAATTTAAATTTTTAACAATTAAAAATGAAATTCTTTATACTTAAGTTAATTTGGAGGAGTGATGAATAAAAGAGTTTTTGTAAAAAAGAGAAAAGATTTTCTTGTTGAAAGTTATTCTCTTTTAGAAGAATTAAAAGAAAATTTAAAAGAGACAAATTTAAAAAGTTTAGATATTTATAATATCTATGACATTTTAAATATAAATGAAGCTGATTTTCTTCTTCTTAAAGAAAAAATACTATCTGAAGTTGTAACAGATGAAGTATTTGAATCAATTGATTTATCTGGAAAGAATTATTTAGCCACTGAATTTTTACCAGGCCAATATGATCAGAGAGCTGATTCAGCTGAACAGTGTCTAGCTCTTTTAGAGACAGGTGCTGGAGTATCAATAAAAAGTGGTAGACTAATTGTTCTTCATGGGAATATAAACTCTTTTGAAAAGATAAAAAAATACCTAATTAATCCAATTGAAAGTAGAGAAAAAAATCTTAATTTATTAGAGAAAGATAAACCTAATAACATTGAAAAAGTACCTTTCTTAGAAAATTTTAATAATTTAACTCAAGAGGAATTAAAAATATTTTTAAAAGACAACTCTTTATCACTTAATATAGAAGACTTACTACATATTCAAAATTATTTTAAAAATATAGAGAAGAGAGCTCCTAGTGAGACTGAAATAAAAGTTTTAGACACTTACTGGTCTGATCATTGCCGTCATACAACTTTTGAAACTTACCTAAAAAATATAGTAGTGAAAGAAGGAAACTTACAAAATACAATTCAAAAATCTTTTGAAAAATATTTAGAGTTAAAAAAGATTTTAGGAAATACAAGTAAACCAGTAACTCTTATGGATATGGCAACAATAGGGGGTAAATACTTAAAAAAAATAGGTAAACTAGAAGACCTAGAAAATTCAAAAGAAAACAATGCTTGCAGTATTGAAGTTGATGTGGATGTTGATGGGAAAAAAGAAAAATATCTCCTTATGTTTAAAAATGAAACTCACAATCACCCTACAGAAATAGAGCCTTTTGGAGGAGCTAGTACTTGTATTGGTGGGGCTATTAGGGATCCTCTTTCTGGTAGAGCATATGTCTATCAAGCTATGAGAATAACAGGGGCTGCTGACATAACTGAAAACATCGAGAATACTCTTTCTAATAAGCTTCCTCAGAAAACTATATCTAAAGGAGCTGCTCAAGGTTATTCATCTTATGGAAATCAAATTGGTTTAGCTACAACATATGTAAGAGAGATTTTTCATCCAGGTTATAAGGCTAAAAGAATGGAAGTTGGGGCTGTTATTGGAGCTGTAAAAAAATCAGATATAAAAAGAGAAGACCCTACTCCTGGGGATTTAATTATAGTAATTGGGGGAAAAACAGGACGTGATGGTGTAGGAGGAGCTACTGGTTCCTCTAAAGAGCACAATGATCATTCTCTTGAAACTTGTTCATCTGAAGTTCAAAAAGGTAATGCCCCTATTGAGAGAAGAATTCAAAGATTATTTAAAAATCCTAAAGTTACTAAACTTATAAAAAAATCTAATGACTTTGGTGCTGGAGGAGTATCTGTTGCAATTGGAGAGATAGCTGATGGTGTTCATATTATCCTTGATAATCTTCCTGTTAAATATGATGGGCTAAATGGAACAGAGTTAGCTATCTCAGAATCTCAAGAAAGAATGGCTGTAGTCATATCTAGTCAGGATAAAGATAATTTTTTTACTTATCTTAAACATGAAAATTTAGAGGGAGCTTTAGTTGGTACTGTAACAGATAATAATAGACTGGTTATAGTTTATAAAAATCAGAAAATAGTAGATATTTGTCGTGACTTCTTAAATACAAATGGAGTTAGACAATCTCAAGATGTTCTTATAAACAGTAGCTATAATCCAATTGTAACTCCTGATTATAACAAAGAAAACTTTGAGGAGATGCTAGACTCTCTAAATGTTACGTGTCAAAGAGGGATGTCAGAGATGTTTGACTATTCTGTAGGTAGAGGAACTGTTTTACTCCCTTATGGTGGTGATAGACAGTTAACACAATCTGAAGCTAGTGTACAAAAGATTTCAACAAAGGGCTTCACTAATACATGCTCAATTATTTCCTATGGATTTAATCCATTTATTTCAGAAGCTTCACCATATCTTGGTAGTAGTTATGCTGTAGTAGAGTCTCTTTGTAAGATTACAGCAGTTGGGGGAGATTATAGAAAAGCTAGACTTAGCTTTCAAGAGTTCTTCGAGAAACTAAATGATTCTAATGAGAAATGGGGAAAACCAACTATGGCTCTACTTGGTGCTCTAGAGGCCCAAATTAACTTTGAAACTCCTGCAATTGGAGGAAAAGACAGTATGAGTGGTACGTTTAATGATTTAGAAGTTCCACCTACTCTTATCTCATTTGCTGTGACAACAGAACATGTTAAAAATATAATAAGTAAAGAATTTAACAAAAATTCTAAGTATGTATACCTTATACCACATAATAAAAATGCTGATGGAACACCTAATTATAATCAATTAAAATCTAATATGGACTTCATTAGAGATAATATAAGAGATAAAAAAATTGTTTCTGCTGGTGTAGTTAGTTTTGGTGGATGGGGAGAAACAGTTGCTAAAATGAGTCTTGGAAATATGATATTTGGTGGTGATTTCAACTGTGACATCAACCCTTTAGAGGTACAAATTGGAAGTTTTGTTGTATCAACTAGGGATAAATTAGATAATTTTCCTTTACTAGGGGAATTAAATTATTCTGAATCTTTAAAAATTAATGGAATTGAATTTGATTTAGAAGATATAAAAAATATAAATGAAAAAAGGCTGGAAAAAATATATCCATATTTTGCTAAGCCTAATACAGATATTTTCAATGATATTCTTAAGCTTGAAAATAGAAAAAACGGTGAAAGAAGCTATTATAAAAATAAAATGGCTCAAATAATCTGCAACGAAGCTCCTCGAGTTTTAATAGTTGTCTTTCCTGGTACAAATTCAGAATTTGATACTGAAAAAGCTTTCCAGAGAGCTGGAGGTGAAACTGAAATTCTAGTATTTAATAACTCCTCATTGGAAGAGATTTCAAACTCTATTGATAGACTTGTAAAAAAATTAGAACATTCACAAATATTTGCAATACCTGGTGGATTCAGTGCAGGGGATGAGCCTGATGGTTCTGGTAAGTTTATTGCAAATATTCTTCAAAATAAAAAAGTAGATTTAGCAATTAAAAAATTCTTAAAAAGACAAGGTTTAATTCTAGGAATTTGCAATGGGTTCCAAGCTCTCATAAAATCTGGATTACTCCCTTATGGTAATACAAATGACATAAATGTAGAGTCTCCAACTCTTTTTAGAAATGATATTAATAGACATGTTTCTCGTATGATAAATACTAGAATATCTTCTAACTCTTCACCTTGGTTATCTTCATATAAAATAGGAGATACTCATACATTACCAATATCTCATGGTGAAGGTAAGTTTGTTATAAGTGAAAAACTATATTTGGAGCTACTTCAAAATAATCAAATTGCAACTAGATATTGTGATGATAATGGACAAGTTTCTATGCATGAAGAGGTTAATTTAAACGGTGCTAATTATGCGGTGGAAGGGATACTTTCTCCTTGTGGACAAATATTTGGAAAGATGGCTCATAGTGAACGTTATGAAGAGGATTTATATAAAAATATTAGTGGTGAAAAGTTTCAAGATATATTTAAAAATGGTGTTAATTTTTTCAAAAAATAAATCAAATAACTTATATATTTTAGGAGGATTACAATGCAAATGTACGAAGGAAAAGCAAAAAGAGTTTATTCAACAGAAAACCCTAACGAGGTAATAATATTTTACAAAGATGATGCTACTGCTTTTAATAATTTAAAGAAAGGTACTATAGTTAATAAGGGTATTTTAAATCATAAAATCACAACAAAAATATTTAATTATCTTGAAGAAAATGGTATTCCAACTCATATGATTAAAACAATTGATGAGAGAAATCAACTTTGTAAAAAAGTTGAAATAATCCCTTTAGAAGTTATTGTTAGAAATACATTAGCTGGATCTACTGCTAAACTTTTAGGAATTAGTGAAGGGCTTGAATTAAATTCACCAATCTTTGAAATTTGCTATAAAAAAGATGAGTTAAATGATCCTTTAATAAATGATTACCATGCTGTAGCTTTAGGATTAGCTACTAAAGAGGAGTTAGAAACAATCTATGCTTTAACAGCTAAAATAAATACTCTACTTATCGCTTTCTTTAAAAATATAGGAATAAAATTAGTAGATTTTAAGATTGAATTTGGTAGAGATGTTAACAACAACATTATTCTTGCTGATGAGATATCTCCTGATTCTTGTAGATTATGGGATCTTAAAACTAATGAAAAAATGGATAAAGATAGATTTAGAAGAGATCTTGGCAATGTTGAAGAAGCTTACATTGAAGTTTTAAATAGAATATTAGGGCAGTGGTAAGATGCTAAAAGGTACTCAGTATTTCTTAAATGGAAAAATTAAAGAGGAGTGTGGTGTTTTTGGAATATTTCATAACGATAATCCTGCTAACTTTATTTATTATGGTTTACACGCTCTTCAACATAGGGGACAAGAGGGAGTTGGAATTGCAACTTCTGATAGCAAAGAGATCTTTAGATTAAGAGGTGAAGGCTTAGTTACAGATATTTTTAACAATGAAAATCTTGAAACTTTAAAAGGAAATATGGGTATAGGTCATGTGAGATATGCAACTTTTGGAGGAGCTGGAATTGATAATGTACAACCTCTACTTATTAGATCTCATATGTGGAACTTTGTAATTGCTCACAATGGAAATATTGTTAATGCTGAGGAGTTGAAACAGGAGCTGGAGTTTAAAGGGAGTGTTTTCCAATGTACTTCAGATAGTGAAATAATTGGTCACTTAATTCAAAGAGAAACTGGCAACTTAGAAGAGAGAATTTTAAAAGCCCTTCCTAAATTAGAAGGGGCATTCTCCTTTTTAATTATGGATAACAACAATATTTTTGCCATAAGAGATAAAAATGGTTTAAGACCTTTATCTATAGCAAAATTAAATGGTGGATACGCTATAAGTTCTGAGACATCTGCATTTGATATTACAGGGGCTCAATTTATAAGATCTATTGAACCAGGAGAAGTTGTTAAAATTTCTAAAGAGGGACTCACTTCTAAAAAATATACAGAAGATACTCAAAGTAAGATGTGTGCTATGGAATATATTTATTTTTCTAGACCTGATAGCAATATTAACTCCTTAAACGTTCATGCTTCAAGAAGAAAGTGTGGCTCTCTACTTGCTAAAGAGTCAAAAGTAGATGCAGATATTATTATTGGAGTTCCTGATTCCTCTATATCAGCTGCTATGGGATTCTCTGATGAAACTGGTATTCCATATGAATTAGGTCTCATAAAAAGTAGATATGTTGGTAGAACTTTTATAAAACCTACTCAAACTTTAAGAGAAAAAGGCGTAAAGATGAAACTCTCTGCAATTGAATCTATTGTAAAAGGAAAAAGAATTGTTTTAGTTGATGATTCAATAGTTAGAGGAACAACATCTAAACAGATAGTTAAACTTTTAAAAGAGGCTGGAGCCCTTGAAATTCATATGAGAATTGCTTCTCCTCCTATTATTAGTCCTTGCTTCTATGGTGTTGATACATCTACTTTTCAAGAACTTATTAGCAGTAGACTAAAAGTAGAAGCTTTACGTGAATATATTGATGCTGATTCTTTAGCCTTTCTATCTATGGATGGTTTAAAGAAAAGTCTTGGAGAAAATATCTGCTTAGCTTGCTTTAGCGGTGAATATCCAACACCTGTCTTCAATTTAATAAATAACTTAAAAAGAGGAGAAAATTGTGAGTAAAAAATATATGGAATCTGGAGTTAACTTAGAAGCTGGTTATGAATCTGTTAATAGAATAAAAAGCCATGTTAAAAGAACATCAATAAAGGGTAGTATTGATAGTTTAGGTGCCTTTGGTGGAATGTTTGATCTTTCTGTTTTAAATATTAAAGAACCAGTTTTAGTAAGCGGAACTGATGGGGTTGGAACAAAGCTTATGTTAGCTTTTGAGATGGATAAACACGATACAATTGGAATTGATGCAGTAGCCATGTGTGTAAACGATGTTTTAGTTCAGGGTGCTATGCCTCTTTATTTCTTAGACTATATTGCACTTGGTAAAAATATTCCTTCTAAAGTTGAAGCTATTGTTAAAGGAGTAGCTGATGGTTGTGTTCTATCTGAATGTGCTCTAATCGGTGGAGAAACTGCTGAAATGCCTGGTATGTATTCAGGTGAGGAATACGATATCGCTGGATTTACTGTGGGAGTTGTTGAAAAATCAAAGCTTATAACAGGAAAAAATATACAAAAAGATGATGTTATTATTGGAATCTCATCTTCTGGAGTTCACTCTAATGGATTCTCTCTTGTAAGAAAAATTTTAAGAGATAATAACTTAAATTTAAAAGAGACTTATAAAGGTTTTGATAAACCTCTAGGTGATATACTTCTTGAGCCAACAAAAATTTATGTAAAATCTATAAAAAAACTTTTAGAAACTATTACTCCTAAAGGGATGTGCCATATAACAGGAGGAGGATTCTACGAAAATATTCCTAGAGTTATCCCTGAAGGTTTACAAGCTAATATCAATATTAAAAACATTGATATTCCAGAAATATTTAACTTTTTAATGAAACAAAGTGATATTCCAAAAGATGAAATGTTTAATGTTTTTAATATGGGAATCGGATTTATTGTTATAGTTAACAAAGATGATGTTGAACAAACTTTAAATATTCTTAGTTCTAATGGAGAAAAAGCTAAAATTATTGGTGATATTAGTGTTGGTGAGAGTGTGAACTTAATATGGTAAAAGTTGCTGTATTTGCATCTGGAACAGGTAGCAATTTTGAAAATTTAGTTAACTTTGGAAATTTAACTAAAGATTGTAACTACTATGTACAATTACTTATAGTGGATAAAGAAGGTGCTAAAGTAATTGAGAAAGCTCACAATCTAAATATAGAAACATACTGCCTTAATCCTAAAAATTTTGAAAACAAGGCAAAATATGAAGAGAAAATACTAGAAATTCTTCAGTTTCATAAAATTGAACTTATCGCTTTAGCTGGATATATGAGAATTTTAACAGATGTTATTTTAAATAAATATACTAATAAAATAATAAATATACACCCTTCTATTTTACCTAAATATCCTGGAAAAAATAGCATTCATGATGCTTTTATTGATAAAGCAAAATATACAGGAGTTACAATTCATTATGTTGATAGTGGAATCGATACTGGTAAAATTATAACTCAAGAAAAATTAGATATAAGCCCTCTTTGGACTATAGAGGATTTAGAAGGAAAAATCCATGAAATTGAGCATAAATTATATCCTCTAGTATTGAATAAAATATGTGATACAAATTAAAATTTCAAACTATAAATTAAAAATTTAAATAATATAATACAACCATTAACTGTAAAAATAGGAGAGATAATACTATATGAAAAGAGTTCTTATAAGCGTATCTGACAAAAGAGGAATCGTTAATTTTGCTAAGTTTTTAGAGGAAAACAGTTACGAAATTATATCCACTGGTGGAACTGAAAAAATACTTAAAGAGTCCGGAATAAAAACTCTTAATATCTCAGATATAACAGGTTTTCCTGAAATTATGGATGGAAGAGTTAAAACTTTACATCCAAATGTTCATGGTGGGCTACTTTGCGTTAGAGATAATCCAGAACACATGAAGGCTTTATTAGAAAATAATATTGAACTTATTGATATGGTTGTTGTAAATCTATACCCTTTTAAAGAGGCTT
>CAMTJB010000029.1 GCA_947072715.1 uncultured Fusobacteriaceae bacterium
AAACCAACAAAAAGCCTTTGTTTTACTAATCTTTTTTAGTATTACAATTGGCTAAATAATCTATATTTATTAAGGAGAAAATAATGAAAAAAAACTTTTTAAATTACATTGAAACAAATTATAGTAAATTTAGTACTGGTTATAAAAAAATTGTTGATTTTATTAAATTTAATCAAAATAAGTTAGCTTTTCTCAATATAAAAGCTTTAGCAGTAGAAACAAATACTAGTCCTGCTACTATTACTCGATTTGTTCAAGAAGCTGGTTTTAAAGGATATGCTGACTTTCAGCAACTATTTCAAATAGATGTTGCAAATAAAACAGCTCCTATGAAAGATTTAAAAACAAGTATTATGGAATCCGATAATGAACATAGTTTGATTAACGTTATCAATATGAACATTGAACTATTAAAAGAAATGGACATTGAGGTGCTAGAAAAAAAATTAGATGAAGCCTTAAATTTATTTAAACATAGCAGAAAGGTTTATATTTTAGGAGCTAGAGGTTCTTACTCCCTAGCTCATTATCTTTATTTTATGTTAAAAGAATTTAGAGATGGAATAGAACTAATGATCTCAGGAGGATCTGATTTTACAGATAAACTTCTTTATTCACATAAAGATGACCTTCTTGTTACTATTTCTTTTCATCCTTATACTAATTTTACCTGTCAAGTAACTGAATTTTTTAGAGATAATGGAAATAATATTATAACTATTACAGATAAATACGATTCTATTTTAGCTAACCTTTCCACTTTAGTAATTCCAACTAGTAATGGAGGTAAGGCTCATACTTTAATTCCTGCCATTGCTATTTTAAATGCATTACTTCTTAAACTAGGTTCAGAAAACAAAGAAGAAACTTTAGATAAATTAGAAAAATTAGAAGTTATTACGAAAAAATTTAATATTTACAGTAAAAACTAATAAAAAGAGATTGACTTAATTCATTATTTGAAAGTCAATCTCTTTTTTTTATAATTTTATTCTTTTATAAAAACATACTTTTTTTCATTGGAATTAGATTCTATAAATATATAACTGTCTAAATTAAAATTTTTCAAAAGACAAATATCTTCAATTTTATTTTTAATCATATAGTTTAAAAATAAACCTCTGGCTTTTTTCCCCTCTGTACTTATATTTTTTAACTCCCCATTTACACTTTGTTTAAATTCAACATCTAAAATATTTCCATATTTTTTTCTATCTAACATTTTAGAAAATTCAGAAGAAGCTAAATTTATTATAAGTTCATTTTTATCAAATTCTTCTTCCATCTCTTTCTTCCAATATGAATATAAAGATTCTTCCATAACTTTAATTGTCATATCCAGTCTATACTCACTTATTCTATCTAGTGGTCTAATAGGTCCATATAGAGCAGAAAGTATTCTCAAATGACTTTGAGCGTACTCTAAACACTCTTTTCCATAACTTTCTACTTCTAAATTTTTAAAACTTATCCCATTATATAAAAAAAGAGCTTCTTTTTTATTATTTGTATTTCTAAATTTTTCGTAAGTCTCTTCTAATAGTTTTCCTTTTAATTTAAATATTCTTGAAAAATCTTCTAAATTTAGCTCCAATATTTTTTTTATTAAAAACTCAGATTTTTCTTCATAATGGGTATCACTATTTTTAATTATATTTTTAACGCTACTAAACTTCATTCCTTTACTGGGAGAAAATATTATTTTCATTAATCACTTCCTTTAAAAAATTATAAATATTAATTTTATTCTTCTTCTATTATAGTCATCTTTATCTTTCCAGTCAAATTGAATATAAATAAAAAAATTCCCTACCAATATTTGATAGGGGATTTTTTATTTTTTTATAATGAAGCTTTTATTTCTAAATATTTTTCTACTCCATGGTAAGCTCTTAAATACATCTCTCTTAATTCTGACATCATTGGATATCTTGGATTTGCACCTGTGCATTGATCGTTAAATGCAGCTTCTACCATATCATCTAATTTAGCCATAAATTCTTTTTCTGTTATTCCATAATCTGCTATTCTAGCTTTTATTCCTATTGTTGTTTTAAGTTCTCCAACATGTTTTCTAAGAAGTTTAACTTTCTCTTCTGGAGTTTCATTTCCTTTTGTAAATCCTAAAGCATCTGCAACTTTTGCATATCTTTCTTTTGCATTTGGATATTTATATTGTGCGAAACCTGCCATTTTGAAAGGTTTATCTGTTGCATTAAATCTTATTACTTCATCTAATAGTATTGCATTAGCTGTCCCGTGTGGTAAATGGAAAGCTGCTCCTAATTTATGTGCCATTGAGTGACAAACGCCTAAGAATGCATTGGCAAATGCCATTCCAGCAAGACAAGATGCATTGGCCATTTTTTCTTTAGCTTTTTTAGCATGACTTCCACCTTCTACTGATTCTGGAAGATATTTAAAAGTAAGTCTCATTGCTTCTTGAGCTAAAGGATTTGTGAAATCTGAAGCTAGAACAGATACATAAGCTTCCAGTGCATGAGTTAATACATCTATTCCTGAAGCTGCTGTTAGTGAAGCTGGCATAGACATCATAAGTTGTGGATCTACAACAGCTACGTTAGGAGTAATTTCATAATCAGCTAATGGATATTTTATCCCTGTTTCATCATCTGTTATAACTGCAAAAGGAGTTACTTCTGAACCAGTTCCTGCTGATGTTGCTATTGCCCATAATTCTGCTTTTTCTCCCATCTTAGGGAAAGTTACTATTCTCTTTCTAATATCCATAAAAGTCATTGCTAAATCTTTAAAGTTTACTTCTGGATGTTCGTACATTACCCACATAATTTTAGCAGCATCCATTGGTGAACCTCCACCTAGAGCTAAAATTACATCTGGTTGATAATTCTTCATAAGGTCTGCACCTTTTCTAACAGTTGATAGAGTTGGATCTGCTTGAACATCAGAGAAAATTCTATAATCTACACCAATTTCATCCAATATTTTTGTTATATTATCACAATATCCAAGAGCTGCAAGTTGGCTATCAGTAACTATAACTGCTCTTTTTTTCTCCTTTAATTCATGTAATGCAACTGGAAGTGACCCATATTTAAAGTATACTTTCTCAGGAACTCTGAACCACAACATATTTTCTCTCCTTTTTGCAACTGTTTTTGTATTTATTAAATGTTTAACCCCAACATTTTCAGAAACAGCATTTCCACCCCATGATCCACATCCTAATGTAAGAGATGGTGCTAATTTAAAGTTGAATACATCTCCAATCGCTCCTTGTGCAGCTGGCATATTTATAAGTGTTCTACCTGTTTTCATTCTTTTACTAAATTTTTCTATTTTATCTTCAGAATCTAATTCATCTGCATAAAGAACAGATGTATGTCCCATTCCACCTAATATTATTAATCTATCTGCTTTATCTAAAGCATCTTCAAAAGTTTCAGATTTGTACATAGCTAAAACTGGTGAAAGTTTTTCATGAGAAAAAGCTTCTTCAAGTTCAACTGATTCAACTTCACCTATTAAAACTTTAGTATCTTCTGGAACATTTATTCCTGCCATGGCTGCAATTTTAAATGCTGATTGACCAACTATATCCCCATTTAAATGTCCATCAATAACTATAGTTTTTCTAACTGCATCTATTTCATTTTCTTTTATTATATAAGCATTCTTTGAAGCAAATTCTTTTTTAACTTCTTCATATATACTTGCATCTACTATAACCGCTTGTTCAGATGCACATATAACACCATTATCAAAAGTTTTAGAAAGTAAAATTGAATTTACTGCCATTTTTATATGAGCTGATTTATCTATTATTACTGGTGTATTTCCTGCTCCTACTCCTATAGCTGGTGTTCCAGATGAGTAAGCTGCTTTAACCATTCCTGGTCCTCCAGTAGCAAGAATTAAATCTACGTTTCTCATCAAGTAATTTGTTCCCTCTAATGAAGGTGTGTCTATCCAACCTATTATATCTGCTGGTGCTCCAGCTTTAACAGCAGCTTCAAGTATTATTCTTGCAGCCTCAATAGTTGAATTTTTTGCTCTTGGATGAGGTGAAAACATTATTCCATTTCTTGTTTTTAAAGCAAGTAATGCTTTGAATATAGCTGTTGAAGTTGGATTTGTAGTTGGAATAACTGCTCCTATTACACCTATCGGTTCTGCAATTTTAACTATACCATAAGAAATATCCTCTTCAATCACTCCACAAGTTTTTACATCTTTATAAGCATTATATATATATTCAGAAGCAAAATGATTTTTTATAACTTTATCTTCTAAAATTCCCATACCAGTTTCTTCCACTGCAAGTCTTGCTAATTTAATTCTAGCATTATTTGCTGCGAGAGCTGCTTCTCTAAAAATTTCATTTACTTTTTCTTGGCTAAATTGCGAATATTCTTTTTGAGCTTTTTTTACTCTTTCCAAAACATTTTCTATAGACATATTTTCCTCCGTATTGCTTTATAAACTTTTATTTTTCTAAGTTTCTATATTAATACTACTACAAAAAAATTATATAGTCAATTTTATGAACGATTAACTTCCCATTATTTAACGGTCATTTTTTAACCTAAAACTAAGATTTATTTTTATTCATTATATTTTCTCTTTCTTTCTAATACATTTTTAATAAGATTTATTTTATTTTTTTTATAATGATTTGATAAATAATTTCTCAAAACATATTTTTTCATTTGAATTCAAAATAAAATTAAATAACATAGAAATATAAAAATTTCTATGATTCCTATAACAAAAAAATACTACATTATAACTTTTTATTCCCATATAGAACATTTTGAAATTAAATTTCATTAAGTATTTCTTGAAAATTTAAAACTAATAAAGTATACTCATATTAGTGTAATAGCTTAACATAATACCATAATTTTTAGGAGGGATTTAACATGAAAATTGGAATACCTAAAGAAATTAAAAACAATGAAAACAGAGTTGGTCTTTTGCCTTTTGCAGTGGGACAATTAATTGCAGATGGTAATACGGTTTATGTAGAAAAAAATGCGGCTATGGGACTTGGAATTTGTGATTGCGAATATGAAAAAGTAGGAGCTACAATGCTAGAAACTTTGGAAGAAGTTTTTGCACATTCAGAAATGATTATTAAAGTTAAAGAACCACAACCATTGGAAATTGCACTTTTCAAACCTCATCATTTAGTTTATACATATCTTCATTTAGCAGCAGATAAGGTATTAACTGAGTCACTTATGAAAACTGGTGCTACTTTTGTAGCATATGAAACTATTACTGGAAAAAATAATACACTACCTCTTCTTTTACCTATGTCAGAGGTTGCCGGTAGAATGTCTGTACAAATTGGGGCTAACTATCTTCAAAAAAACAATGGTGGAAAAGGAATCTTGCTAGGAGGAGTTACTGGTACTCAACGTGCTAAAGTTGTTATTGTTGGTGCTGGAGTTTCTGGTCAAAGTGCTCTTAAAATGGCAATTGGACTTGGTGCTGATGTTACTATTTTAGATGTTGATATTGATAAATTAAGATATCTTGACGATATTTATGGAAATAAAATAAAAACTTTATATTCAACTAAAACAAATATAGAGAATGCTGTTATCAATGCTGATTTAGTTATTGGTTGCGTACTTCTTCCTGGTGCTAAAGCTCCTAAACTTGTAACAGAAGAAATGATTAAAAAAATGGAAAAAGGAACCGTTCTTGTGGATATAGCTATAGACCAAGGTGGGTGTTTTGAAACTTCTAAAGCTACTACTCATGAAAATCCTATTTATTTTGTTCATGATGTACTACATTATTGTGTTGCTAATATGCCAGGAGGATTCCCTCTTACAGCTACATATGCTCTAAATAACGCAACTCTTAGATATGCTAGAGAACTTGCTAAACTGGGTACTGTAGAAGCGTGTAAGAAACATCATGACCTATTAGCTGGTCTAAGTATTTTAAATGGAAAGTTAACTGATAAGATAGTTGCTAGGGATTTAGAACTAGAATATACAGATCCACAAATTTAATAAAATATTAATATTAAAGGGTTTAAGTCCTATGGCTTAAACCCTTTATTTTTTATACTTATATTACTTCATTCTCAATATAATTATCATAATTAATCATAAATTCTTTTAACATAAAACTTTTTGTTAAAATATTATTTAGCTTAGTTGATGAATAATTCCCCCCTAGTTTATCTAATCCTTTTTCAATAATATCTAGATACTCATCTTTCATAGGAATCAATGTATATACAAGACGTTCATTATATATAACTGTTGGATTATCAAGAGGAAATAAAGTTTTAAATCCAAATAGTTTTAACTTATTCTTTTCTATTTTTTCCACTTTTCTAAATTGAATTTTGTTATTAAAAAGTTCATCATTAATAATGCCATCAATCTCTCTATAATAAACAAGTACCCCTCCATTTTTTTCTAATTTATCCAATCGTTTCAATGGATTATTATTCAAAAATGAGATTATCTCTTTCATAGTTAACTCAGAAATTTTAATCATTTTTACATCACAGTGTTTACATTTCATTTTTATACTTCACCTCACAAAAATTATATCATATCTTCGCACATAAGTTTAGCTTGTTTTAACACAAGTTCTGTGGTATCTTCTGTATCTTCAGGGGGATAACCATATTTTCTCAAAAGTCTTCTAATAGATTTTCTCATTTGAGCTTGAACACTGACTTTATCAAACCAATCTATCGTCATATTCTTTTTTATTGTTTCTGTTAATTCTTTTGTGATTTTTATAAGGATTTCATCTCCCAATATTTCTTTAACTTTTTCATCACGAGTTAAAGCGTCATAAAAAGCTACTTCATCTTCTCTAAGACCTAAAGTATTTCCCTCATTATGAATTTTCATAAAATCTTTAGCCATTTTTATAAGTTCTTCCATAATTTCTAAGCTTGTTAAGGCTTTATTTTTATATGAACTAATTGATTTTTGTAGTCTATTTGAGAATTTTTCAGCTATTATTAAATTTTTTCTACTGGAATATTTGATTTTTCCCTCTATTAACTTTCTTAACATTTCCACTGCTAAGTTCTTATACTCCATTTTTTTTATTTCACTTAAAAATTCATCTGATAGTATAGAAAGATCAGGGCTATCTATTCCTAACTGAGAATATACATCAATTACTTCTTCTGAAATAATTGTTTTAGACATAAGAGTAGCTATTTTTTCATTCAACTCTTTTTCTGTTAATTTTTTGACAATTCCTTTATCTTCAGTCTCTAATTTTATAACACTAGCTTTAACAGCTTTAAAATAACTTATTTCACTATTTAAAGCTTGTCCTTCCTTAGTAGTTATACAAAGTGAATGAGCTTTTCCTAAAGCTAAAACATTATCTATAAATCTTTTTTTTATACCTTGTTCTTCAATTTCTAAACCTAAAATAAAATCCATTCCTGAAATAATTATTCTTGCTCTCTCCAATGCACTTTCACTTTTATATTTTGAATAATCAAATTTATGGAATATTTCTTTTATTATTTCATAATGCTCTTTCATAAGATTTATAGCTTCTTCGGTATCTATTCCAGTTGTTTTTTGGTCGTTAGGTGTATATTGTTTTAAAGCTTTTTTAAGAGCATCTCCAATTCCAATATAATCAACGACTAAACCTCCACTTTTATCTTTATAGACTCTATTAACTCTTGCTATTGCTTGCATAAGATTATGACCTATCATGGGTTTATCTATATACATAGTATGCTATGCATGGCAGGAACATCAAAACCAGTTAACCACATATCTCTAACAATAACAATTTCTAGCTCATCATTTTCATCTTTCATTCTATTTGCTAACTCTTCTCTTTCTTGTTTTGTCGTAAAATGCTGTTTAAACTCCATAGGATCTTTAGATATATCACTAGTCATAACAATTTTTATTTTCCCTTTGGTTTTATCTTCACTATTCCATTCAGGTCTAAGTTTTACTATTTCATTATATAAGTTTACACATATTTTACGTGACATACAAACTATCATACATTTTCCAAATAAATTTTCCCTTCTCATTTCCCAATGCTTAATAAAATCTTGGGCTAAAGTTTCAATTCTATTTTTAGAACCTACAATAGCTTCCATTTTTGTTATATCCTTTTTTTTGTTTTCAATATTTATTTCATCTTGACCTTCCATTATTTCTTCAAATTCTATATCTAATTCTGACAAAAGAGAATATGGAATATCTAATTTTATAAATCTATTTTCATAATATATTTTAACAGTAGTTCTGTCTTCCACAGCTCTTGTCATATCATAGGTATCAATGTAATTCCCAAATACTGCCACTGTAGACTTATCTCCAAAATCTATCGGTGTTCCTGTAAACCCAATATAATTTGCATTAGGCAAGGCATCTCGAATATGTTTTGCATAACCATATTTACTATTTCCCTCTATATCCATTTTGGCGTCCAGTCCATATTGTGTTCTATGGGCTTCATCAGCTATTATATAAATATCATTTCTATTTGATATAATTTCTGCAATTTCACCTAATCTAGGAGCAAATTTTTGAATGGTAGAAAAGATAATTCCTCCACTACTTACATTTAGCAAAAATTTTAACAATGTTAGGGTGAGAATTCTCCCACCTCTATAGGTGGTGAGATGAATCGCTTATTTTTTATCTTTTCATTGAATTTTATAGATAAAAATGGTATAATTTTCATATCAGTAAAAACTAATAAAAAAAGGCTAAAGCCTATTTCCAACCCCCTGCCCCCAAGCATGGGGGTTT
>CAMTJB010000030.1 GCA_947072715.1 uncultured Fusobacteriaceae bacterium
GCTCTCCAGTCATGGCAAGACCTTTTTTTACTGGTTTCCCTATAGCTAAAGAGTATAAAGCTAGAGCCATAGTTATTCCCGCAGATGGACCATCTTTTGGTGTAGCTCCTTCTGGTACATGTAAATGGACTTTATTCTTATCAAAAAATTCTTTAACCTCTTGAGAATGTTCTATATCATCACCCATATGTGCCCTTACATAAGAATATGCTATCTCACTAGATTCTTTCATTACTTCCCCTAAATTTCCAGTTTGCTTAAATCCACTCTCTTTCTTACTAATTGATATCGCTTCAATATAAAGTGTATCTCCACCCATAGATGTCCAAGCTAGTCCTAGTGTTACTCCAGGTACTGCTCTTTTATATAGCTCTTCTGTATAAAATATTGGTTGTCCTAAATACTTTTCTATATTTGATTTTGAAACTGTAATTTTTTCTTTATTTCCTTCTACTATTGACAGCGAAACCTTTCTCATTATCTTTCTAATCTGTTTTTCTAAATTTCTAACTCCAGCCTCTCTTGCATATTTTTCTATTATCTCAACAAGCGCATCTTTTGTAAAAGCTATTTCATCTTTATTCATTCCATTCTCTTTTAATTGCTTTGGAATAAGATGTTTTTTCGCTATTTCTATTTTTTCGTCAGTTATATATCCTGATAATTGAATTAGTTCCATTCTATCTAAAAGAGGTTTTGGTATAGTGTCTAATTGGTTTGCAGTTGTTATGAATAAAATTTTTGATAAATCATATCTAACATCTAAATAATGGTCCAAAAAGTCTTTGTTTTGCTCTGGATCTAAAACTTCAAGTAGTGCTGATGCTGGATCTCCTCTAAAAGAGTTTCCTATTTTATCTATTTCATCAATCATTATAAGTGGATTTGATTTTCCTAAAACTTTAAGAGACTGTATTATCTTACCTGGCATTGCCCCTATATATGTTCTTCTGTGACCTTTTATCTCTGCTTCATCAACCATTCCACCTACTGAGAAACGGAAAAATTCTCTTCCTAAAGCCGAAGCAATGGATTTTCCTATTGAAGTTTTTCCTACTCCTGGAGGTCCTACTAAGCAAAGTATTGATCCACTAACATTTCCTGTTTTTATTATAGTCCCTACAAATTCCAAAATATTATTTTTTACATCTTCTAGTCCATAATGGTCTCTATCAAGAATTCTACGAGCTTTAGGTATATCAACCTTATCTTTTGTGTATACTCCCCATGGTAGCTCTAAAATCGAGTCTATATAAGACCTAGTTACGTGATACTCAGGTGAACTTTTATCTATTAACTCCAATTTATTTTTTTGCTCTTCAACAACTCTCGCTGCTTCTTCTGAAAGATGTATCTCTTTTATTCTACTATTAATTTTTTCTAAAGCATTATCTGTTTCATCCTGCTCAAGACCTAACTCTCTTTTGATTAATTTAAGTTGCTCTCTCAAAAAATATTCTTTTTGTTGAGCACTTACCTTATCTTCAATCTCTCTGCTTATTTTTACTTGTAATTGAGCTATCTCTAACTCTTTTTTTAACATAATTAAAAGTTTATTACAACGTGTTTCTATCTCAAAGCATTCTAGTAACTCCTGTAGTTCAGCAGACTCTGTTTTTAGCATTGATGATATTAAATCTACTAAGATACCTGGTTTCTCATAAGAAACTTGGCTCATGAGAATTTTTAACTCTTCCTGCATAATAGGATTAATTTTAAATAAATCTTTTAAAGCTCCCATTATTGCCATTAAATAAGCTTTTATCTCTGTTGTTGCTTTATCTGTTGTATCTACATGATGCTCTATTTCCCAAACAAGTTCCTCATCTGTATGAGATACCTCTTTAATAAATTTAAAACGCTCAACACCTTGAACAATTATCTGAATACTATTTTGTGAAAAGGATGTTATTTTATGTATTTTAACTGCCACACCTACATTATATAAACTTGATTTTAAAAATTCTGTGTCATTAAATTCCTTTGCATATACAAATCCCATAAATCCATTTTTTTCATCATAAGCTTTTTTTATTGCATTTATATAATCATTTCCAGAAAAAGTTATTGGAACCATTATATTGGGGAAAATTGGTCTGCTGATAAGGGGTAAAATATTTAATTTATCAGGTAATATGTCATTTATTCTAACTAATTGAGTCTCTTTTTCTTTTTCATCCATCTTTATTATACCTCCAAGTTTAAATCTTTTATTTACCATATTTATATTTTCTATTCATAACATTTTTTTCCTTTATTTATAGCTTTTATTATACTCTTTTTACTTGTCTTTTTATTTATTTTTTATGTATTTTAATTTTTTATGTATTTTTTATGTATTTTTTGTTTATTTATCTATTTTTTCTAGTATAATCTATAGTATATAAAGGAAAGAATTACATAAATTTGTATATTTATATAAAGGGGGGATTATGAACTATATCTTAATTTTATTTAATGCAGTAACTAGACATCTTTTTTTACTTAATATTTTTTTCCTGTGCGTTGTTATTTTTCACGAAAGAAAAACTCCGATTCGTTCTTTATTCTGGATCTGTTTACTTGTTTTTGCTCCTTATTTCGGGCTTATTACTTTTCTTTTCTTTGGCTTAAGCCTTAAGAAATCTAAGTATATAAATAAGTTTTATTCTAAAGTTAAAATACAACACTCGATTCACAATTTTTTTCAGGCTAGTCACTTTTCACCTTACTGGAAAAACTTAATTGAATATTTAGCTGTTTCTCAAGCAGGTAAACTTTCTAGTTATGATGAGAGTACTTTCTTTACAAAAGGTGATGAATTTTTTTCTAATCTTAAAGAGGATATTCTCAATGCAAAACATACTGTTTATATGGAATATTATATTTTTAAGGAGGATAGATTAGGAAAAGAATTTTTAAACCTTGTTATAGAAAAAGCTAAAGAAGGGGTTTCTATTAAACTTCTTTTAGATGGGGTTAATTCTCTTTCCTATTTAAAACTAAAAAGACTTAGAGAATCGAATATTGAAGTTGAATTTTTTCTTCCATTTTATTACATGAAAATTTTTAACTTAAAAGCTAACTATAGAAACCATAGAAAACTTACTATTATAGATGGTGAAATAGCTTATATTGGTGGGTTTAATATTGGTAACGAGTATCTTGGAGAAAGTCATCTAGGTAATTGGCAAGATACTGCTCTTAGAATCAAAGGAGAAATCATACATGAATTTGAAAAAGAATTTTTTAGTTCATGGAACTTCGTAATTTGTTCTAGAAAAAGTTCGGCACTACCTTATACTTTAAACCATGTTTACAACTCTTTTGAGAAAAAACATAGTGCTCAACTTGTTAGTAGTGGTCCTATTTTTGAATTAAGAACTGCTAGAGATAATCTATTAAAAATGATTACAGGTGCAAAGCATAGCATCTATATTGAAACACCTTATTTTGTTCCAGATGAACTTATTTTAACTGCTCTAAAAATTGCAGCTACTTCTGGAGTAAAAATAAAAATTATAGTTCCTAATATAGCTGATCATCCTTTTGTATACTGGGTTAACCAATCATATATTGGAGAAATTATAGGATATGGCATAAATTGCTATAAATATACCAACGGATTTCTTCATAGTAAATTTATAATTGTAGACGATGAGATTGCATCTTTAGGTACAACTAATTTTGATTATAGAAGTTTCTATGAAAATTTTGAGATTAATCTCAACCTTTACTCTGCTAGTGAAGTAATTAAACTTAGAAATATTTTTATAGAGGATCTTAAACAATCAGCATTAATATCTCAAGATGAGTTTAATCAACGTAGTTTATTTGCCAAAATTAAAGAGTCTATTTTTAGACTCTTATCTCCTATGCTGTGAGGTATTTAATATGAAAAAGAAAATTGAAAAAATAAATGATTTTTTTAAACCATTTATTAATATTGAAAATTTAGAAACAAGTGGATTCTACTTTGATTTACACTTACATACAGTAGCTTCTGATAGTACTATTAGACCATTGGAACTCGCTTTCTTTTTGCAAAATAAAAATTACTTAGTCTCAGTTACTGATCATAACTGTATCGATGGAATTCAAAAATTAATGGATTATAATATTAAAGTTGTTCCAGGAATTGAAATTGGATGCTTTGATGGAATGGAATTACTTGTCTATTTTGAAAATTTAGAAAAATGTACAGAATTTTTTAACAAATACATTTTACCTTATAGACACCCTAAAAGAATGTCTAGAACAACTAAAAGTATCTGGTTTTACTTTGAAGCTTTAAAAGATTATAATGTTTATACTTGTATACCTCATATTAGTGGTTTTGCACAAAAAAATTTCATAAAAAACAAACCTGAAATTTTTGAAATTATAAAAAAAGTTGACGCTCTTGAGATTAATAACTATAGTCTCTCAAGAAAAAAAAATAATGTTGCAAAAAACTTAAAATTAATCTATCATCTAGAAGGAACATATGGAAGTGATGCACATTCAATTAAAGAAGTTTTTTCTTTTTATAGATATCTTAATAAAAAAAATAATGTTGTCTATCAGGGATTAGATTGCCTCTATAAGATTAATGTTGCTACTCAAATTGGATATAAACACTTTAAGTATATGTTACTTAATAAATTTTAATCAGAGGTTAATAATGAAATATTCTAATTTAAAATTGCTAAAGTATTTTATTTATTTATTATTTATTATTTTGTTTTCTGGATGTAGTATTCTTTTTCCTACTCCTGATAAAAAATTGCGTTCTATTGAAAGGCATTACATTCAAACGCAACTTAAATTTGACCGAACACTTGAAAATAGTTTTACAAATGATCAAGTCGACTCTTTAGAAGATCAATATGAAGATCTTTTTGAAGAAGCTGATTCTTTATTAAAAACTATTGAGCGTTCAGAAAAAAATAATGAAATTGTTACTATTGATAAAGACCTTGTTAAATATTATCGTACTAGAATTCAAAATAAACTTATTATTTGCCAAGATTTGAAAGATTAAAGAAACAAAGCTTAATTACTAAAAAAGAAGTGAATTCTCTTTATAGAGAGCTCACTTCTTTTTTTACTATTATTCATATATTGCTTTTACTATAGAATATAAACTTTTAAACTTATTATATTTTCTATTATATATCTCTACATTAATTGCGTTTGGTTTATAACTTTCTAAAGCTCTTATCATCTCTTTACAAGCCTTGTTTACGTTATTATATGCTCCATCTCCTACTGCTGCAAGTATCGCTGCTCCATAAGCTGGTCCCTCTACAGAGTTTATAATTTCAACTTCTGAGTTAAATACATCAGCTAATAATTGTTTCCAGAAAGGACTTCTTGCCCCTCCACCACTAACTCTTATCTTTTTTATCTCAATACCTTGCTCTCTAATTAATTCTAAAGAATCTCTAAGTGCAAAGCTTATACCCTCTATAACTCCACGTGTCATATCTCCACGTGTATTTTGAATACTAAGTCCTACAAACTCCCCTCTTATATTAGGATTGTTGTGTGGAGTTCTCTCACCTGTTAAATATGGTAAAAAATATAAGTTATTTTCTATATTTGCATTTTGAGCTTCCTCTTCAACATATTTTGCATAATCTTTAGTATTATTTATATTTTCTATCCACCATTTAAGGGATGCTCCTGCTGATAGCATTACACCCATCTGATGATATCCACCATTTGCATGACAGAAAGAGTGAAGTCTCGCTTCAGAATCAGCACTATATTTCGAACTATTTGCAAAAACTACTCCAGAAGTTCCAAGAGCAACTGATAAAATTCCATCTTCAACAACTCCTGTTCCTACTGCACCAACTGCTTGATCTCCACCACCAGCAACTATTTTTACTGTATTTTCTATTTTTAGCAAAGATTTTATATCCTCTTTTAAAGTTCCAACACACTCATACGACTCATATAATTTGGGTAACTGCTCTTCTGATATATTTAAATAGTCTAAAACCTCTTTTGACCAACATCTATTTTCTACATCTAAAAGTAGCATTCCTGAAGCATCCGATACATCTGTAGAATAATTTCCTGAAAGTTTAAAAGCTAAGTAATCTTTAGGCAACATTATTTTCTTTATCTTATTAAAATTTTCTACCTCTTCATCTTTAAGCCATAAAATTTTAGGTGCTGTAAATCCAGTCAACGCAATATTTCCTGTTAACTTAATTATATCTTTGCCAAAATGTCCATTTATTTTTTCACACTGTTGTGAAGTTCTTTGATCACACCATAACAGTGCTGGTCTTATTACTTTATCATTTTCATCTAAGAATACTGAACCATGCATCTGTCCACTAAAACTTATTGCTTTAACTTCATTTTCATAACCTGCAATTATCTCTTTTAATCCCTCTAAAGATTTTTCAATCCATTCATCTGGATTTTGTTCTATCCATCCCTCTTTTGGAAAAATAAGAGGATACTCTTTAGATACTGTTTTTATAACTTTTCCCTCTTTATCCATTAAAAGTAATTTTACTGCTGAAGTTCCTAAATCTATACCAATATACATTTTCATCACCCATTATATTATTTTTTCTTGCTTAGTACATCGAATAATACTGCAAGTAGAAGAATTATTCCTTTTACAGCATATTGCCAAGATGGTTCTACATTTAGCATACTCATTCCATTATCTAAACTTGCCATAACAAGTGCTCCAAGAATTGCTCCAAATACTGTTCCTACTCCACCTGACATACTAGCACCACCTATAAAACAAGAGGCAATAGCATCTAACTCTGCATTTGTTCCAGCAGATACTGAAGCTGCTGCTAATCTAGATGTAAGTATTAGTCCTGCTACAGCAACTAAAACTCCGTGAACGATATAAATTATAAATTTCATTTTATTTACATTTATTCCTGATAGTCTTACGGCTTCTTTGTTTCCACCAATTGCATATGTAAGTCTTCCTAAAACTGTCTTCTGTGAAATAAAAGAGAATATAAAAATAAGAATAATTAGAATCATTACTGGTGTTGCTACCCCATAATATTGATTAAGTAAAAATACTCCTAGTAGCATAAGAATAGATTTTAAAAGTATTTTTATAACTTCATCTCTGCTCTTTCCAGTATCTATTCCATACTTTTCTTTATTCTTTTTATCTTTTAAATAACCTACTACTATAAATAGTATAAATATACCTATAATTATATAACTTACGTAATTTGGAATATAACTTTGTCCTATTAATTTAAATTCTTTAGTTACTGGTGATATTGTTCTTCCACCTGTTATTCCTACTAGAATACCTCTAAATGCTAACATTCCCGCTAGCGTTACTATAAAAGAAGGTATTTTTAATGATACCCAAAAACCATTCCAAGCACCAAGTAAAGCTCCTAATGCAAGAGTACACGCCACTGTTGGAAATACTCCCCACCCTAATTTTACATTTAAAATAGCTGCAACCCCTCCTAAAAGAGCCATTGCTGAACCTGCTGATAAGTCAATTTCGCCTGCAATAATTATGAAAATCATTCCTATAGCTATTGTTCCTGTTATTGACATCTGTCTAAGTAAGTTAGAAATATTTCTAGATGTTAAGAATGTTCCATCTGTAAGATAATAGAAGACTCCCCAAATCAGCATAATACACACTACTATCATGAAAATATTTTCAGAAAAAATCTTCTTTAAAAAGCTTTGTTTTTGATCCTTAGTATCATTATTTATCTTTGTTTCTGTGTTTGTCGATATCATATTCTAGGCTCCCCCTATAGCAGTTTGCATTATAATTTCTTGCGTTAAATTTTTATTTTCCAAAATTCCTTTTACTTCACCTTCATGCATTACCATTACTCTATCACTTAACCCTAAAACTTCTGGAAGTTCCGAGGAAATCATTATTATAGAGATTCCTTTTTTTACTAATTCAAACATATATTTATATATTTCGTATTTTGCTCCTACATCTATACCTCTTGTAGGCTCATCTAATATTAAAATCTTAGGTTCTTTTAATAAATTTTTTCCTATAACAATCTTTTGTTGATTTCCACCACTAAGTCCCTGAATAGGTGTATCTATTGTTGGAGCTTTTACTTTCATTTTTTCTAACATATTTGTTACATTTTTTAGCTCTTCACCTTCATTTATAAAGAAATTCATTGAACTATAATCTGTTATGCTTGATAAACTCATGTTATTTTTTACTGACATTATTCCTACAATCCCTTGATTTTTCCTATCTTCTGGTACCATTAATATTCCATTTTTTATTGCTTCTTTAGGTGTTGTTATCTCAATTATTTTGCCATTTATTTTTATTGTTCCATGGTATTTCTTTCCATAAGAACCATAAATACTTGATACTAACTCTGTTCTTCCTGCACCAATTAATCCTGCAATTCCTAATATTTCACCCTTTCTTAGTGAAAAATTAACATCCTTTACTCTATGTTTTCCTGCTGTACTACTAAATAAATGTGGTACACAAAAATCTTTTACTTCTAATATTATCTCTCCAATCTCATGTTCTTCATAAGGAAATAGATTTTCTAGCTCTCTTCCCACCATAATTTTTATTATCTCTTGCTGTGTTAAATCTTGTATATCTTTTATTGCAACCATCTCACCATCTCTCATAATAGCAACTTGATTAGATAGTTCCATAACTTCATTTAATTTATGACTAATATATATACATGTAACTCCCTTTTCTCTTAATCCTTTTAGTATCTCAAATAGAATCTTAACTTCTCTATCTG
>CAMTJB010000031.1 GCA_947072715.1 uncultured Fusobacteriaceae bacterium
TACTTATTGTAGTGTCAGTTTTTTCTATAGTTTTTTTAGGTAAAATTATAGGAATGGATAAAAATGGAATATTTTATGCTGCTATTGCTAGTGTTGTAATTTCCCAAAATGTGGAAATAATGAAAAAAGCTTCAATAGAAAGAATTTGTGGAACTATAATAGGAGGAGTAGCAGGAATAGCTTTAACATATAGTGATTTGTTGTATAATTCAAAATTTCAATTAGTCTTTATTGTCATTGGACTAGGACTTGTAATGTATTTTTGTGAAATTATATTAAAAACTTCTTCATCAATAGCTTGTATAGTATTTTTAGCAGTTATTTTAAAAATTAGTTTAAAACCTTATATTGAATATACGGTGCTTAGAATATTTGAAACATCTTTTGGAGTTATAGTAACTGTAATTTATTATAATTATTTAAAAACATTGAGAATAATGTGTAAAAAACAATTAAATGAATTGTAAATAGGTATTAGTATAAGAAAAGCAGCGAACAGTAATTTAGGAATAATGACTTGATATAGATCTTTATAAACTGTAAAAGAACATTTTCGAAGTGGAGAGCTAAAATTAATGTTGACATTATGCATAAAAAATTAGTATCATCAAATTATACTATAAATAAAATGTATAGATACATAAATTTTAGTAATAAAGGAGTCCTATGATGACTATTTTGCAGATGAAATATTTAGATTCTATTGTTAGAAATAAAAGTATTACAAAAGCAGGAGAGGAACTCTTTGTTTCTCAGCCTGGGATATCTAAATCCTTAATTGAACTAGAAAAAGAGTATAATTTAAAGTTTTTTCAAAGAAAGAATAATAAACTTATAATAACAGAAGAGGGGTTCTATTTTTGGGAAAAAATAAGAAAGATACTGCAAGATTTAGATGATATATCTTCAGAGATGAGCTATTTTGGAAAGAAAAGAAGTTCGTTAACAGTAGGGATAACTCCTATGATTGGTGTTTTTTTATTTCCAACTGTGTTTACAAATTTTCATTGTAATTTTCCGAATACTCAGGTAAATATAATAGAGAATGGATCGTTTAATATTTTTGAAGCAGTAAAAAATGATGAAATAAATATAGGATTTTTAATTAGGGGAAAAGCTGAAGATAAATTTGTTGATAAAAAGATTAATGTTTTTCCCATTAAAACATCAAAACTTGTATTTGTAGTAGGAAAGAATCATAAATTTTCTAAAAGGAAAAAAATTAGTTTTAAAGAGATAGGAAGAAATCCAATAGTTCTCTTAAAGGTGGGATCGTATCAAAATTTTAAAATAATCGATACTTTTAAAGAGATGGGAATAGAGCCAAATATAGAATTTTTTACAAATCAGCTAAGTATTACAAAGAATCTTCTTCAAAATGGAGAAACTGGAAGTTTTTTTATTAAAGAATATATTGAAAATGATAATGATATAGTTTCTATTGAGCTTGAAGAAAATATAGAGATAGAGATTTTATTTGCATGGAAAAAAGATTGCTTAGTAAATAAAATTTTATTAGATTTTATAAAAAGTGTAAAAGAAATAAAGTTTTAAATGATAATGATAATAGTGATAATGAAGATAAAAAGAGTGACTGTTCTATACTAATCAAGAATTGGTATTATAGGAAATAGTGACTCTTTTTTAGTATGAAATATAAATTTTAAAATTGTATAGATCATGTAAGTATAACTTTTAGTTATGATTACATGATTTTTTGTTTCTAAAAAAAGTATTTAAGTTATGTTAGAATCAATTTAAATAAGGTGCTGAGTTTTAAAACAAACAAATTTGTTCTGATTAAAATCATTTTTTAATTAAGTTTAGATAAATTTATTAAAAGGGAGAGAGCTATGGAAAAACGTATTCTATGTGAGGAATTAAAGGGCAAAATCATGACGGCAGAACAAGCTATAGAGTTTATAAAACCCTCTATGGTAATTGCAGCTAGTGGATTTACCCCTTCAGGGTATCCTAAAGCAGTTCCTCTTGCTTTAGCTGAAAAAATTGAAAGAACAGGAGGTAAATATGATTTGACACTTATTACAGGTGCTTCTGTAGGGGATGAATTAGATGGGGCATTGTCAAGGGTAGGAGCAATTTCACGGAGATACCCATATCAAACAAATGGATCAATGAGAAAATGTTTGAATGAAGGTTGTGTGAAATATCAAGATATGCATTTAAGTCATGTTGGTCAATGGATGAATTATGGTTTCTTTGGAAATATAGACATAGCTTTAATAGAGGCATGTATGATAACAGAAAATGGAGGGATTGTTCCAACTACCTCAGTGGGGATAAGTCCACAAGCAATAGCTAATGCAGATATGGTAATTGTAGAAATAAATACAACTCAGCCTTTAGGACTGAAAGGGTGTCATGATATTTATATGGTTGAAAATCCCCCTTATAGAAAAGCAATACCTTTAAAACATCCAGGGGATAGGATAGGAACAGATTACATACCTTGCGATCCAAAGAAGATAGTAGCAATAGTTTATTGTGATATTCCAGATAAAACAAGGGATTTGGGAGAGATAGATGAAGATTCTAAAAAAATATCTCAACATATTATAAAATTCTTTGAATCAGAAGTAGAAGAGGGAAGGTTACCTAAAAATTTATTGCCATTACAATCAGGAGTAGGGTCTGTAGCTAATGCAGTATTAGGAGGACTTATAGACTCTAAGTTTGAAAATCTTACTTGCTTTACAGAAGTTATTCAAGATTCTATGCTCGATCTTATAGATGCAGGAAAGGTAAAAGTGGCATCTGGAACATCTTTTACCCCATCTGTAAAAGGATTAAAGAAATTATTAGATAATATAGAACACTATTCAAAATATTGCATATTAAGACCTCAAGAAATATCAAATAATCCAATTCTTGCAAGGCAGTTAGGTGTTATTTCAATGAATACAGCAATAGAAATAGATATTTATGGACATGTTAATTCTACGATGATTATGGGAAGTAAGATGATGAATGGAATAGGAGGATCAGGAGATTACACAAGAAATGCTTATATTTCAATGTTTGCAACTGTATCTACTGCAAAAAATGGATTGATTTCATCTATTGTACCAATGGTTTCACATGTTGACCATACGGAGCACGATGTACAAATAGTTGTTACAGAGCAAGGATTAGCAGATTTAAGAGGATTAACTGCAAAAGAAAGAGCTTTATCAATAATTAACAATTGTGCTCATCCTGATTATAAGCTATTACTATTAGAATATTTTAATAAAGCGTGCCTTGAGATTGGAGGGCATGAACCACATGTAATTGGGGATGCGTTATCATGGCATGATAAATTTTTAAAAACAGGAAGTATGAAATAAAAAATAGAGTTTAGGAGGATTTTAAATGATTAAAGAGGAAAAATTAACTTCTATTAAAGAAATGGTTAAAAAATTTGATGCTGTAGTAGAAAAAGGATTAGAAAAAAGACCAGAAAAAAGAGAGGTATTTAAAACTGCATCAGGAGATATTGTAAATAGACTTTATACTCCAAATGATATAGAAAATTTTGACTATGAGAGAGATTTAGGAGTTCCAGGACAATATCCTTATACGAGAGGGGTACAGGATACAATGTATAGAGGAAAAGATTGGACAATGAGAATGTATGCTGGGTTTGCCACAGCAGAATTATCAAATGCAAGATATAAATATCTAATAGAGCAAGGGTCTATGGGATTATCTGTAGCCTTTGATTTACCAACTCAAATAGGATATGACTCAGACCATGAATTAGCTGAAGGAGAAGTTGGTAAAGTAGGAGTTGCAATAGACTCTTTAGCTGATATGGAAATACTTTTTGCAGGTATTCCACTAGATAAAGTAAGTACATCAATGACAATAAATGCTCCTGCAGGAGTACTACTAGCTATGTATTTAGCTGTTGCTGAAAAACAAGGTGTAACTTTTGATAAGTTAAGCGGAACTATTCAAAATGATATTTTAAAAGAATATATAGCAAGAGGAACATATATTTTTCCGCCAATTCCTTCAATGAGATTAATTACTAATATATTTGAATACTGTTCAAAAGAAGTTCCTAAGTGGAATACAATTTCAATCTCAGGATATCATATTAGAGAGGCAGGTTCTACAGCAGCTCAAGAGGTTGGATTTACTTTGGCAGACGGTATTGCATATGTTGAAGCGGCTATCAAAGCAGGATTAGATGTAGATTCTTTTGCCCCTAGATTATCTTTCTTCTTTAATGCTCATAATGATTTGTTAGAAGAGATATCAAAATATAGAGCTGCAAGAAGACTATGGGCAAGAATAATGAAAGAGAGATTTGGAGCTAAAAATCCAAAATCATTAGCTTTAAAATTCCATACTCAAACAGCTGGATCAACATTAACAGCTCAGCAACCAGAGAACAACATAGTAAGAGTTGCTATTCAAACTCTTGCCGCTGTAATGGGAGGAACACAGTCACTACATACTAACTCAAAGGATGAAGCTCTTGCACTTCCAACAGAGAAATCTGTAATGGTAGCTCTTAGAACTCAGCAGATAGTTGCTAATGAAAGTGGAGTAACAAATACAATCGATCCTTTAGCAGGTTCTTATTACATAGAAGCTAAAACATCAGATATAGAGAAACAAGCTATGGAATATATCAAAAAGATAGATGAAATAGGTGGAGCAACAGTAGCAATTGAAAAAGGATATATTCAAGAAGAGATAATGAATTCTGCTTATAATACTCAAAAAGATATAGAGAGTGGAGAAACAATTATAGTTGGAATGAATAAATATATTGTAAAAGAAGAGCCACCAAAAGGTCTTTTAAAAGTTGATCCAATTGTAGGAGAGCAGCAAAAAGCTAAAATAGCAGCATTAAAAGCAAAAAGAGATAATGCAAAAGTAGAAGAAACATTAAAAGTATTAAAAGCTGCATGTCCAACAGATGAAAATTTAATGCCATTAATCCTTGACTGTGCAAGAAATTATGCAACTCTTGGTGAAATTTGTGGAGTAATGAGAGAGGAATTTGGAGAGTATAAACAAGCTGTAAAATTATAAGTTAAAAATATAGTTTAAAGTTTAAGAAGAGTGAGAAAAAAATAGATTCTATTATTGATTAAAGCAAATTAGGAGGAAAAAAAGGTATGGATAGACTTATAAGAGTGTTAATAGCGAAGCCAGGATTAGATGGACATGATAGAGGTGCTAAAGTAGTAGCAAGAGCATTAAGAGATGCAGGAATGGAGGTTATATATACAGGTCTTAGACAGACGCCAGAAGAGATTGTAAATGCAGCTATTCAGGAGGATGTAGATGTAGTTGCGTGCAGTATACTTTCAGGAGCCCACAATACACTACTTCCAAGAGTAAAAAAATTATTAATAGAAAGAGAAGCAGAGGATATATTGTTTATAGCAGGGGGAGTAATTCCAGCTGATGACATACCATTTTTAAAAGAGAATGGTATCGCAGAAGTATTTACACCTGGAACAACATCAACAGAGACAATTGATTATATAAGAGCTAATGTAAGAAGTTAAAGACATTTTTATATAAAGGGGTCTGAGATGGAAAAAATAAAACAAGGTATTTTAAATAGAAATGTAAGAAGTGTAGCAAGACTTATAACAATGGCTGAAAATGGGCAAAGCGACGCTCTTAATTTAGTTAAAGAATTATATTACAAAACAGGTAATGCCTATGTAATAGGCATTACTGGTCCCCCAGGAGCAGGAAAAAGTACGCTTACTGATAAGCTTGCAAAAGAGTTTAGGAGTAAAGGAAAAAAAATAGGAATTATAGCTGTAGATCCGACAAGTCCATTTACAGGAGGAGCTATATTAGGAGATAGGGTAAGAATGTCAGACCTTAATATGGATCCTGGAGTTTTTATTAGATCCATGGGTGCTAGAGGTCACTTAGGAGGAATATCAGAAAGTACAGGTGTAGCAATTGATATATTAGACATATATGGTTGCGATTATATCTTTGTAGAAACAGTAGGTGTAGGACAATCAGAAGTGGATATAGTAAAAGCTTGTGATACTACACTTTTAGTAATGGTACCTGGATTAGGGGATGATATTCAAGCAATAAAAGCTGGAATTATGGAAATTGGAGATGTATTTGTAATAAATAAAGCAGATAGAGAAGGAGCTGAAAAAACAGCTAGAGAGATAAAAATGATGCTAGGAGTTGTGAAAGAAGGATGGACTCCACCAGTGGAGATGACAGTAGCTGCAGAAGGGAAGGGTATTGATAAATTAACAGAAGCATTGATTAGACATCAGAGTTATTTAACAACTACAGGAACTGGATTTTTAAAGAAAGTTTCAAATAATAAAAATAAAGTTCTAACTCTTGTGAGAGAAAGAATAGAGAAAAAATTATTTGAAAAAACAGGAGATGGAAATCTTATAGAATATTTTTCAGAAAAAATTACTAAAAAAGAGATGGACCCTTATGAAGCAGCAGATCTTATAATGAAAAAAATGTATGAATAATTATAAAAGGATTCAATTCAAGATAAAAAAGGAGATTTATAATGAATGTAATGAAATTAGATCATGTGGGAATAGCGGTAAAAAATTTAGATGAGGCTCTAAAAATATATGAAGATTTAGGACTTGAAGTTCATGGAGTTGAAACAGTTGAACAACAAAAGGTAAAAGTTGCGTTTCTTCCAGTGGGAGATACAGAAGTAGAGCTTCTAGAATCTACTACAGAAGATGGACCTATTGCAAAATTTATTGAAAAAAATGGGGAGGGAGTTCAGCATCTTGCGTTTAAAGTTGAAGATATTGAGGAAGCTATAGCTGAAATGAAAGAAAAAGGATATAGAATGATTGATGAAACTCCTAGGTATGGAGCTGGAGGAGCTAAAATAGCCTTTATGCATCCTAAAGGAACTAAGGGTGTTTTAGTAGAGTTAAGTCAAAGATAACTAAATGATAGGAGGCTAAAAATGTCTGTTGCAGCAAAAAAATTAGAAGAATTAAACAAAAAAAAGGAGATTGTATCTAAAGCAGGAGGAATCAAAAGAATAGAAAAGCATCATGCAAGTGGAAGAATGACAGCAAGAGAGAGAATGGAATATTTCTTTGATGAAGGGACTTTTATAGAGTTAGATGCTTTTATTCAACATAGATGTACAAATTTTGGAATGGAAAAAGAGGAGCTACCAGCAGAATCAGTTATAACGGGGTATGGAAAAGTAGAGGGAAGGCTTGTTTATGCTTTTGCACAAGATTTTACAATATTTGGAGGATCTTTAGGAGAGATGCATGCTAAAAAAATATGTAAAGTAATGGATATGGCATTAAAAGTTGGGTGTCCTTTAGTCGGGTTGAATGATTCAGGAGGAGCCAGAATACAAGAAGGAGTAGACTCTTTAAGTGCTTATGGTGATATTTTCTTTAGAAATACTAGATGTTCCGGAGTGATTCCACAAATATCTGCAATAATGGGACCATGCGCAGGTGGAGCAGTTTATTCTCCTGCAATAACTGATTTTGTGTTTATGGTTGATCAGACATCTCAAATGTTTATAACAGGACCACAAGTGATAAAAACAGTTACTGGAGAAGAGATAAGTGCAGAAGGATTAGGTGGAGCCATGGCTCATAACTCTGTAAGTGGTTGTGCTCAATTTGTTTCTTCAAATGATGAAAATTGTTTAGATGAAATAAGAAGACTTTTATCTTTCCTTCCTTCTAATAATTTAGAAAAAGCACCTGTATTTGCATTTGAAGGGGATCTTAATGAAAAGATAGATGAACTAAATGAAATAATTCCTGATAATGCAAATAAAGCTTACGATATGCATACAATTATAAAAAAACTTATAGATGATGAAGATTATATGGAGTATCAAGCTCATTATTCTAAAAATATTATAACTTGTTTTGCAAGAATAAATGGAAAATCAGTTGGAATTATAGCAAATCAACCAAGTGTAATGGCTGGATGTTTAGATATGAATGCTGCTGACAAATGTGCAAAGTTTGTAAGAACATGTGATGCTTTTAATATACCTTTATTAACAATAGTGGACGTACCAGGATTTTTACCAGGAGTAAAACAGGAGCATGATGGAATAATAAGACATGGAGCTAAGATATTGTATGCATATTCAGAGGCAACAGTTCCTCAAGTAACTTTAATTACAAGAAAAGCTTATGGTGGAGCATATGTGGCTATGAGTAGTAAATCAATAGGTGCAGATACAGTACTTGCCTGGCCAACTGCAGAAATAGCTGTAATGGGTGTAGCAGGAGCAGTAAATATTCTTTTTAGAAATGAGATAAAAGCTGCTGGAGATGCAAAGGAAAAAACGAAAGAGTTATCAGAACAATATTCTAAAGAGATTGCTAATCCATACCAAGCTGCTAAAAGAGGGCTAGTTGATGATATTATAGAACCAAGTACTTCAAGACAAAGAATAATAGACGCATTTAATATGTTAGAAGGAAAGAGAGATAAATTACCTGCTAAAAAGCATGGAAATATTCCTTTATAGGAAAGGAGTGGTGAATACAAATGAATATTACTCAA
>CAMTJB010000032.1 GCA_947072715.1 uncultured Fusobacteriaceae bacterium
GTTAATGATTTACCTGGAGTAGTATATGCAAGAGATATTGTCCAAACCATGTCTCCTTTTGACAAATCTTCTTCACTGTTATCTTCAGCTAAGAACTCGCATCTTCCCCCTACTAATTTCTTGTTATTAACTAGCGATGTTAACCATGCGTTTGCTGAACTAGTTACATTCCTTATTAAAATATCATTTGTAGGATCATCTACCTTACTAAAAAACGATAAAATTAAAGTATTATTTATGTAGTCTCCCATAGTTCTATTAGCTAAGTAACAATCTTTTATGTCTGTTGATGTTGGATATATTGAAGTAAAATTTCCCCATAAAGTCCAACCTTTAGCAAAATTTAAAGCTGTTACAATTCCATTTTTATCAAGGTATTCTGCTTCATCCTTTGTAAGTCTTAGACTTTTCCCATTTGATAATACTGCTGCATTCCCTTTGAAATTCTTATTTGAAGGTGATAAATTGGGAACTCCACTTTGATTATATAGGTCTTGAATAATTGCAGCTGCTTGAGTGCTCATATGATATTGTTCGTTGTTTAAAGCTACCTTTGGATAGAACAAACTCATATTTGCTGATATTAAGTTATTATCATTTTTATATCCTGGAACATCTGTAGATGTTGGTATTTTAGTTGTATCAGTTGTTATATCAACTAATGCTTCTGCTTTAAATCCTCCTGCTAAAGTTCTTGCCTTAGTTTCCATTATCATTGCAACTCCAATATCTGTACTAAACTTTGGTGATACAACTAATGTTGGTACAAGTCTATATTTTGGATAAATATCATTTATTAGTTCAAGTCCAGTTTTAACTCCCTTAGAATCTATTCCCCCAATGATATCATCACTAGTTACCTTAGAAGTATCTAGTGCTTTATACTTAATTGGTGAAGTTAATACTTTCTCATCGGCAAAGGCTACTACTAAATGTTCTTTTTCATTAAATGATAAGAAATAGTCTACACCCTCTACTTTTGTATCGATAACTACTGTCTTTTTTACTATCCCTTTTTCTTCTAAAACAAATTTACCTTTTAACCCATTTCTAAGCTCAGCAGTCTTTTCTAAAGAGATGTGCTTTTCAGGATCTAATACATTTATCATTACAATTGGGGCTTTTCCAAAAAGTACAAAATGGGATTTTATAGCCTCTGACAATGTTGATTTTTCATAATCAGAAGAGTATCCAAAATACTCCATTGCTTGTGCGTAAGTTATGCATAACATTGCTTCATTTATTTTAGGATTAGATGCTAAGTTTATGGCTGCTGTCCCTACATATACTGGCAATATTCCACTTTCTACTACTCCATTTGTTTCTGTTGCTATTTCTTCAACGTATATTCCATGTTTAAATGCCATTAGTTATATACCCCCTTTTCAATTCCTTCTTGGATTATATTAAATCTTGCGTTTTCTATTGTTCCACTCTTTGAATGATTCCCTATTTTTGTTGAGTATTCTTTAATATCTATAAACATCTCTTTTAAAGAAGTAAAATATTTCAATTCTTCTTTTTTTAACTGATCTATCTTTTCAGTTTGTTTTTTTAAGCAATTTTCAATTAATTTAGGAACTTCTTTCTCGTCTAAAATATAAATATCTCCATGTCTTAAATTGAAATCTCTAAAACTAGGTCCTATGTATATTTTTCTTATTTTTTCTTTTGGTTCTGAAATATTTTCTTCTTCTTTATTTTCTGTTTCATCCACTAAAACTTTTTCAGTTTTTTCAATAACTTTTGTATCCTTTGCCATTTTCTACCTCTCTTTTTTATACAAATTCATAATCCACTGGAGCAGGTAAGTCATAACTTATAAATAACTCTCCTATCCAAAATGGATAAAATCCTGTCTCCGATGTATCTATATCTACTGGAGCATCTTCTGATAAAGTGAAGCATCTTCCAATAATATTTTTCCCTCTTAAATAATATTCAATCTTATTAATAACCTCTGATAAGTCTTTATGACCTTTTGAAGTATCTTTATTATAAAGCGTTACTCCTATTCTAACTCTTGCTGTTTTAACTTCATTTTGTATTTTACTTCTCTCTGTTCTTACTGTAAAACACGGAACTGCTACCTCAAAATCTTTCTCTGATGGAATATATCCAACATATCCTTTTATTTCAACTTCTTTTTCATCTTTATTGGGATTTGAGTTTTGCTGTTTTAATTTTATATCTTTCAGTTCAACCTCTAAATACTCTTTAATAGCTTCCTCTAATGCTAATGTGCTTTTATTTTCTTCATACATTTTATACACCTACTACTTTAAATAAGGCTTCATATACTTTATCTTCAAAGCTTATTCCTGCCATCTTTAATATTTTATCAGTAATTTCTTGATTGCTTAGTAGTCCTGGAACTGAAGCTCCATATGCCGTTTTTATTCCCCTACTATCTTTTTTCCTTATAAACACTCTATCCTTAAAATCTGTATCTGATTTTTTCCCTTTCCCTGTGAAGTTTGCTACATTTCTAATAAAAGTTCCTTCTCTTAGTTTGAATCCTTTATCTTTTGAAACTCCTGCACTTACTCCTTTTCCAGATTGCTGTATTTTAAAATGACTAAGTTCTAATACATTTCCTTTTGAACTTATTTTTCCAGTCATGTTTGCACTACTAGATTTTGATAAATTTAAAGTTTTCTCAACATCTTTTTTCGTTACAAAGTACTTTTTAGTTACTTCATCTTTTAAAATCTTTTTAGAATTAGAAAGAGTGGCATTTATTGCTTTAGACATTACATTCTCAGTCCCATTCTTTAGGTTACTTAGCACTTTTTCAATAGCTTCTAACTCTCCTTGACTAAAATTTATTTCTAACATAAATACCACTCCTTTTTATCTATATAGCTTGATTCTCGTTTATATCAAAGAACATCGCCCCTAATTCTTTAAATCTCTTTTCAACCCAATAATTAACTTTATTGATAGTAATTACTGAACCTCTTTTTTTCCTATAATAAAAGTCCTCATCTTCTTCTGTTTCACAAATAAGAGCTAATCTTAAACCTTCATTTGTGCCTACACCATCTTTATTTCTCGAACTTCCTCCTGTACCAGTACTAGTAAAAGTTCCTTTTCTAATTTCACCATCTATATTTAATTCTTCCCCCATCTCGCTAGGATTGAAAAATATATTTTTATTATCTTCAGCTATTAAGTCTTTAAAGTTCATACTTCTATTCCTTAGCTTTTAAAAAATCTTTTCTTTCCTTTTTATCCATGTAATAAAACTTTTCTTTCTCTTCTTCAGATAGTTTTTCTATTTTTTCTTTATCTTTTTTTGGAAACTCAGTTTTTATTTTCTCAAAGTTTTCTTCTGAATACTCCTCTGATAAATCTATGTTTAGAAACTCTTCATCTAAATCTAAAGGTTCTATTAATTCTAATTTTTTTAGTTCCTCTGCTTCATCTTCTTCTAACTTTATTTCTTTACCTTTTTTATATAAAAGTCCATTATAAAAATTTTTTTTAATAATATATCTTTTCATTTCTTAGCTCCTTTCTCTAAATAGTATGAGTTATTATTTTTGCCCAACCTTCTGAATTTTCAGGAATAACCACAGGATATGAAATATATTCTAATTGATCATCATCCCCTTCAGATGTTTTTCTTACAAATTCTTCTCCCACATGAATTAATTGTGGTGATGAAGGATCATTAGGTTTTGCTTTTAAAGAGGCAGGTGCATATCTTGCATGGAAACTTCCTTTCTTGATATATAGAGCTTCATTTTCTTCAAACATCCTTTCCATTGCACCATCTTGTTCTTTCTGCACCCAATCAATAGATGAGTACACTGTTGTATTTATTTCTGTTATGTGACAAATATATGTAGCTCCTTGTGAAATAATTTTAGGAGCAAGTGACATTGTTTGGTTTACTGGTCTTTTTAATACTTCTTTAATTTTATTATTTTCTTGGAAATAGCTTGATTGTTCTGGACTAATTATTAGAGTGTCTACTACAAGTCCTGTTTCTTTTTGAATCTCTAATCTTTTAGTTTTTAAATATCCAATTATATCTGCATTAGGATCTTTCCATTGTGAAGCTCCTGCTAATGTATCCTCATTTAAATCTCCAAACTGAATTCCTGTCTGCCCTTCATCTGTTGGATAAACTCCAGTTTTTAAAAATTGAGATAAGCACCAATATTTTGTTCTAGCTCCTACTTCTTTTAAATATGTTAAATTATCTTTTAATCTTGTGTCTTGAACCGATGTTGGTTCTGCATATTGAGTTTGTCCAAATTGTTGCTCTAGTAAATCTTCTGCAAATAATGGAATGTGACACTTAATTCCTGAAGGTTCAAATGTTTCTTTTTTCCATTGTCTTTTAGAAACTAACTTTCCTTTTTCTCTTCTTCCAACAAGCGGAGTAATCATTCTACTCCCTGCCATTGTCTGAAGCTCCATTTCCTTCTTAGTTTCTGGTTTAGAATCTCCAATTGCCATTGACCATATAAAGTTATCTGGTGGTGTTAGTGAAGCTATAATTGCTGTTAGTACTCTTAAGTTGTATTTCATTTAATCATCTCCTATTTCTTTAAAAAAATTGATTTTGCTTTTAATGCTTCTTTTATTCCAGCAACAGTAATTCCTGATTTTAGAATTAATGCCTTTTCATTAAATACACCTGTGAAGTATACCAGTATTTTTTCTGTTGCTTTTACTTCTACATCCTCTAGTACAATAACTGCTGCATTATCTGCTGTTGCTAATTTTATATATTTTGAAGTTGTCTTGTCATATTCTAAAACTTCCCCTTCTTTATATGAACCAACTGCAACAGCTACTCTATCTGTTACTCTTGGAAACTCGTTTATTCCATATATTAAATTACTTGGAACAATTTTTTCTGATTTATTCATAATTTCTCCTCCATTTTTTATTTTATCTTTCCTGTCATTTTTGCAATATATTCATCTTCTTTTTGTCTTGATATTTGTTCTGGTGTTAAATCAACATTTCCTAAAGCTATCGCTCCTACTGCATCATCTTTTTTTGCTTGAAAATGAGCTTCAAAGCCTGTTACTGCTACTGGTGTTGCAACAGCTACTGATTTTATTTTTAAAAGTGCTAGAGCTATTTCTCCTGCTGTTTTAGGTTCTTTATATTTTGCGTTTGCTACTATTATTTTTGACTCCTCTGTTACTGCTTCAATACCTTCTAACTCCTCGAATCTTTTTCTTTCTTGTAATGCTCCTTGTGCTAAAATCTCTTTAAACATCTCTGGATGCTCTTTTTCAAACTGTTCTTTAGTCATTTTTATTTTCTCCTTTTCTTTTTTATCTGTTTCAAAGAAACTTTTTATACTAGCTAATATTTTTAATACTTCACTGCCTTTATCTTCTGGTTTATTCTTAGCTACAAATTTATTAAAATTTTTAAATTGAGACATATCTAAAGCAAGAATATCTTCTTTCATTTTAAATTTCCCAATTTGATTTATAAAACCTTTTTCTAATGCACTCTCTGGATCAAGCCATGTTTCTTCATCCATTAGTTTTTTCATTTCTTCTCTTGTTCCATTAAATTTGGTCATATATATATCAATCATATTTTCTCCAAGAACATTTAATGTCTCAGCCATTTTTTTTAGTTCATCTGCATTTCCTTGAGTAACTGTAAGTGGATTATGAACCATAAATGTTGTTCCTAACCCCATTTCAACTGTGTCTCCTGCCATTGCTATTACAGTGGCTATGGAAGCGCAATACCCATCAATTATTACATTTATTTGTGCTTTATGATTCTTTAAAGCACTATATATTGCTACTCCTTCAAATACACTTCCTCCAGGTGAGTGAACTCTTACATCTATTTCCTCCACCTCTCCAATAAGTTTTAACTCTTCATTTATTGTTTCAGCTGTTACTTCTGAAAACCACCCTGAACCAATCTCACCGTATATTAGTAACTCTGCTTTTTTTCCATCATTCTTTGATAGATTATAAAATTTTTTACTCCTTGGCATTATTATCACCCCCTTCTCTTATTAGTTCTAATGCTGCCATTCCCACTTCTTCAATTAATAATCTTTCCATATTATCGTCACTATCTCCCCCATTTAAAATTATAGTTTCTTGTGCTCGTGTAGATAGTCCAGCCTCTATTTTTTCAACTGAAGCTCTAACTTCTTGTAATGGATTTAATTGGCCTTGAGCTACACCATGCCACTTTGCATCTTGATACGCTTTTCTTTTCATTATGTTATCCTCATATCCAGGTAATACTATATATTTCTTAGCTACACACTCATCTAAAAATTCTTCATATATTGGCTGACAAAAATCACTTGTAAACCACTGCCTTCTCATGTTAAACATCTTCCACACTTCCAATAGTGCTGCTCTTGATGCTGAATAACTAGCTGTAAAAGAACCTAACAATACTTCTCTTGGTATCCCTAAACCTGAACCAACTTGTGACAAGACAGCATTCATAAAAGCTTCAAAATTTGCATTAGGTCTGTTGGAACTTGCTAATGTTATTTTTTTCCCTTTTGGTAAATCAAGTATGGTTCCAATTCCAAATTTTAAATTTTTATCTCCATCTTCATCTGTGTCCTGATTAATATTATTAAAAACACTCGCATCTGTTCCATCTGTAACATCATTATCTTGTGTTATAAAAGCTGTAAATAATGAACTTACTAATGTCCCCATAAGTTCTGCCTCATCTATCTTCTTTATCTGTAAAACTTCTTCAAGAACTGGAGCTAAAAACGGAACTCCTCTCAACTGTCCTATTCTTTCCCACTCATTATTTATATGTAAAATATTCTTTCGTCCTGTCTTTTTTCCATAGGCTTCTACCCTTAAAAAATTTTGTCCAAATTCATCTTTGCAAAAATAATATGCTACTGGAGTATTATTTTCATCAATTTCCACTCCATATTTCACATTACTATTTGCTAACATAGGAGTTTTGCATTGAGTTCCATCTATTAGTTGAATCTTTAATTCAAATAGCTCTCCTATTCTTTGTTTATATATTGGTAATGCAAAGCAATCTCCATCTAGCAGTGCACTTCTATAAGCTAAGCTCTGTAAAATATAAAAGTTTTTATTGTTATTAATATCACACCAAGTCCCTTCAGCCCACATTTTCCATAAAAATTCTATTTGTCTTTCTAATTTTTCTTTTTCTTCTTTACTTAATCCTAAAAAGTCATTATTAATCATACTTTTCATTCTAAGACCTATATTAACTACGTTATCTCTAACTTTTTTTATGGCTCCAGCTCCAAGTCCACTTCCCATAACAATTTCTCGTGATCTAGAAATTAAAATTTCTCTTGTATCCCCTAAATCATAGTTTGCACTTCTTATTATGTCTGGCATCTCTTTAAAAACATTCTTTCTTGTACTTGCTCCTGAATTTGAGTAAGCTTTAAATTTTTCATCTTTTATTACTGTAGCTCTTTTCTTTCCTTTCTTTGTCTTTAATCCCATTTCACAACAACTCTCTTTACACCAATATTTCCACTTTTTTCATTTCCTAGTTTGTTACATTTTTCTTCCCAATACTCTAACCTTTCAGCAACTTCTTTCAAATTTGCTTTAGTTAATGTTCTTCCTTCAATTACATAAGACTGTGCACACATTAAAGCTTCCTCAGCTTTTAACCAACCTTTATATTTATTTTGTGCTTCTTCTAAAGTCAATCCTGTAAAATTTGACATTTCCCCTCCCATTTCGCAAGTTCCGAAATCTAAATTTCAATTCCTTTTCTATCAGTTATAATTCTTTTTTCATTTTTAGGTTTCAATCTTCCATTTTCCGAGAAGTATTCTAACTCTTCTTTTCTAAGTTTTGCTAAATCTTCTATTTTTAAATTATTAAACAACATTCTTGCAGCAGTTGCATAAACTCTACAATCCAATGCTTCATTTCTAGTTCTAATTTTTTTCCAAGTTACTTTACCTGTCTTTTTATTAATTTCTTTAACCTCTGCCGTTAAAGATTTAAAATAACTTTCATCATATTTACTTAAAAAATCATCTGTAAAATGACAATATCCATATTCATTATCTGAATTATTTTCAATTTTTAATCTTGAATATACTTTATCTTTTAAAGCATTTACTCCTAAACTCCATAATTGAATAGGTTTTTTATTTTTAGTAGTTCTACTTCCATTTATTGCAGGAACAGCCTCTCCACCCATACCTTTTATTCCAAAGAGTCTTTGCCCCTGTCTATCATGAACATACTCATATGTTGTTTCGGTATGATGTCCTCCTGTGTCTATACAAGCTGAATAAATCTTTAATCCTGATCCATCTTTGTATCTGTATACTTTGTTTCTAGCTTCATCTAATTTTTTCTGTACTTTAGGCTCTTCAAAGCTTCCATAAATAATTCCATACTCTATCCCATATGTTTCCTCATCTAACCCATGTCCTACTACTTCATAAGCTACCCAATGGTCTTGTATATCCACTCCTATTGTTAATAGATATACTCCTCTTGGGAGCTCTGATTCGTATCTTTCTCTTCTAGCCATTAGTAC
>CAMTJB010000033.1 GCA_947072715.1 uncultured Fusobacteriaceae bacterium
AATATTAGCAGATGAGCCTACAGGGAACTTAGACAGCAAATCAGAAGAGGAGATTATGAATCTTTTCCAAGAGTTGAATAATCAAGGTAAAACTATAATAATTGTTAGTCATGAACCTGAGATAGCTAAATATTGCAAAAGAATAATAATCTTTAAAGATGGAAATATTATAAGTGATGGTGAAAGTAAAAAAAATGGATAATTTAGAAATTATTAAAGTTTCGGTAAAAAATTTAAAAAGTAATAAAATCAGATCTTTTCTTACAATGCTAGGTATAATAATTGGTATCTCCTCTGTTATTACAATGTCCTCTATTGGTAAAGGGGGACAACGGAGTATTACTGGTAATCTAAAAAATGGTGGTTACGGAAAGTTTTCTGTCTCACTTAATAAAGGTGATGAAAATTTTAGATGGAAATACTTAATCAATGAAGAGATTGTAGAAAAACTAAAAGAAAAAAATTCATTTAAAAACATAAGTCCAGATATAAGTCTAAAAATGACAACTAAGATAAAAGGGAGAAAAGAGTTTCTTTTTACTGAAGTTTCTACTCCTGAGTATGAAGAGATACAGCCTTTAGATATAATTGCAGGAAGAAACTTTATCCCTTTAGACTATATGAGTGGGGAAAAAAATGCTGTAATTGATAATGTTACTGCTAGTCAGCTTTTTGGTAAACCTGAAAGTTCTATTGGAAAAACACTTGAAGTTGTAAAAGATATAAAAGGTAATAGTAAAACCTTTACAGTTATAGGTGTTATGAAAAATCCTGTTGAAGAGTTAATTAAAGTTATGGGGGGAAAAAGAGTTCCTAGATATATGAGAATTCCTCTTAAAACATATGAAAAAAATTACAAAGCAATAGGTGAAGGGTATACAGGATTACTGATTGAATCAGCAGATCCTAACAATATAGCTAAAGACATGAAATTAATGACTGAGTATTTGGAAAATATAACTGGAATAAAGGATTTATATGAGGTTAATATAAAAAATACAGGAACAGAATCCTTTGATAAAATTTTAACAACTCTTAATATATTTGTAAGTTTTGTTGCTAGTATCTCTTTGTTTGTTGGGGGAATAGGAGTAATGAATATAATGCTAGTAAGTGTTATAGAAAGAACTAAGGAGATTGGAATAAGAAAAGCTATTGGAGCCACTAATAGAGATATTTTAACGCAATTTTTAATAGAATCAATTATCTTAACTGGACTGGGAGGAATACTTGGAGTTATTTTTGGAATCTTACTTGGGTATTCCGTGGGTTATTTTGTAGAAATTCAACCTATTTTTACTCTATCATCAGTTATTATATCTCTTATTGTTTCTACTGCGATCGGTATTATATTTGGAGTTGCTCCTGCTAAAAAAGCTGCTCAACTTAATCCTATCGATGCTTTAAGAAGTGAAGGATAATAAGGATAGAATTCTTTTTCAAAAAAGAAAACCTTATTAGAGTGTGGTTATGGTACCAACACCCTAATAAGGTTCTTCCCTGAATAATATATAACATAATATTCATTTATTTTAATATAGCATTTCTATTTTTAGAAATTTATAAATAATTTATTCCCAAACAATAGAACCATCTAACATATATTTTCCTACTACTATTTGTACCTCTTTTTGGTCCACTTTAGCTTTTATTGCACTATTCTTTAAAATTTCAGTTTTCATAGCTCTAGCATTTTCAACTGTTACCATTTCTTTAAATTCTAAATCAGATACTTTATGATTTTTATGTTCTGTTTTTACAGTAGCAATACTTGGAGTAATTTTTTCAATTATACTGTTAATTGAAGATTCTTTAGGTAATGTCATTTTTTTATTATTAATATCTACTGCTGAATGAACTGCTCCACAACTCTCGTGTCCTAATATAACTATTAGAGGAGTTTTTAATGCTATTACAGCAAATTCAATACTTCCTAATGCATCTTTATCTACAACATTTCCTGCTAATTTAACTTCAAATAAATCTCCTAATCCTTTATTGAAAATATGAGGAGCAACAACTCTAGAATCAGAACAACTTACTATAGTGGCAATAGGATATTGCCCCGCTTTTAACTCTTGTCTTCTTTCAGAAGATAAATCGCTAGGTAAAGACTTATTGTTTATAAATCTCTGATTTCCTTCCTTTAATAATTCTAAAGATCTTTCCGGACTATTAACCTCAACTTTTACCGCTGATGCTGCTTTTGGTGCTGTTGGTGCTGTTGATGCTGCAGATGTCACAAGACTATTAGTAAAGAAAGATGCTCCTACCATAAGTGACAATATTGCTTTTTTCATAAACTACCTCCATTTTTTATAAAGTATTTTTACATTCATTTTTCTAAATTAAATCACTAGCTGCTTTGAATTCAATTGTAGAAACGTGTTTTAACTATAATAAACAATGTATTTGTAGTGTAACACATTATGATTTTTTTTAAAACGTTTTTTTTGGTTTTTTTACACTTTTTTTTGCCAATATAAAGCTTTTGTACAAAATAAACATATACTTAATTGTATCTAATTATATTTTTTATATAGTCTCCTAATATAAAAAAAGAACTAATCAAATTAGTTCTTTTTTATTTATTTATTTATTTATTTATTTATTTATTTATTTATTTATTTAAATTATACCAATAGACTTAATAGTGATAAAGCTCCGATTACACATAGAGTAAAGTTTATTTTCTTAAAGTCCCCTAGTAAAATATGAATTATAATATAAGATAAAAATCCTAAAGACATTCCTGAACTGATACTATATGTTAAAGGCATCATGATTATTGTTATAAAAGCTGGAAACAGAGTTCTAAAATCTGTTATATCTAGCTCATAAATTCCTTTAAACATATAAACTCCTACTATTATAAGTGCTGGAGCTGTTACAAACGCCGGTACTACTGCTATAACCGGAGTAAAGAATAAAGCTGATGCAAATAACAATGCTGTTACTACTGAGGCTAAACCTGTTCTTGCTCCTGCTGCTACTCCTGAAGCTGACTCTAAGAATGTAGTTACTGTACTTGTTCCAAGTACTGCTCCTATTATAGTAGACAATACATCTGCATATAACATTTTTCCTAACCCTTGAATTTTTCCATTCTTATCAGTTAATCCAACTGCTTTAGAACAAGAAATCAGTGTTCCTAATGAATCAAAAAGATCAACAAACATAAATGAAAATATTGGACCTATTAAAGAAAATTTTAAAGCTGACATTATATCTAATTTAAATGCTATTGGAGCAATCGAAGGTGGCAATGATATTATTTTCGATGGTAAAATTATATCTCCAGTCATCATTCCTACGATTGTAGAAACTGTCATACCAATAAGAAGTCCCCCTCTTATTTTTTTTGTTTTTAGTGTTAAAGCAACAAATAATCCTAATAATCCTATCATTACTTGAGGTGTAAATTTTCCAAGAGATACAATCGTTGCTGGATTAGGTTGAATAAGCCCTAAAGACTTTAACCCTATAAAAGCTATAAATAGCCCTATTCCACCATTAACTGCAACTTTTAGACATAGAGGAATTGCATTTGCTATTCTTTCTCTAATTCCACCAAATGCTAGAACTAAAAATACAAATCCTGATAAAAAAACTACTCCTAAAGCTGTTTCCCAAGGGATACCTCTTCCTATAACTAATGAATAAGTAAAGAATGCATTAAGACCCATTCCTGGTGCTAGTGCAAATGGTGCATTAGCAATAAAAGCTGATAATAAAGTTCCAATTACTGCTGATATTACTGTAACTGATATAAGTGCTCCTTTATCCATTCCAGCTTCTGATAATATCATTGGATTTACAAAAATTACATATGACATTGTTAAAAATGTAGTAACTCCACCTATTATTTCTGATTTAACTGTACTTCCTCTTTCTTTAACTTTGAAAAAACTAACTAAAGCGTTCATTAATCCTCCTGATATATTAAATATTAACTATAAAACCTCTCTAAATTATGTACTCCCTTTAAACTACAAAATTATAGAAAATAAAAAAGGTCATTTCTCTAACCTACAAAGATAAGGAAGAAAAATAACCTTTAATTGTAAAATAATAAAAAATAATAACTTTTGTTATTTTTTATTGCTTTCAACATTTGGATATATCTTCACTCATAGCAGCAGATTTTAAGGTATGCCGTAGAAACTCCTAACCATATTATAGGGATATACGAGTAATAATTGTTTTAATCAATGAAATCAAGGCTTTTTGATTTTGTTGCTCTCAATTTGCTCTCATTTCAATAATTTATCTTTTTTTGCTCCTAAAGAGCTTATTAAGACTAACAAATATTATCACAATTCTTCTAACATTTCAATCATTTTTTCTGAGGCATCTGGATAGAGATGCGAATAGATATTTAAAGTTGTATCTACTTTTTCATGTCCTAATCTCTTAGAAATTAACAAAGGATTAATCCCTAAATGAATTAATAAACTAGCATGTGAGTGTCTTAAATCATGAATTCTGATTATTTTAATTTCTGCTTTATTTGCATAATCTTTCATTAATTTTCTAAAATGTGCAGGGTGATATATAAACAATCTTGTTTCATCATTATATTTATATATCTTAGATACATATTCTTCTAAAATTTTAATAACTTTTTTAGATACCTGGATTACTCTTATACTTCCCTCTGTTTTGGGAGCTGTTACAAGTATCTTTCCTTTAGATTTACTATATGTCTTATTTATCGAAATAGTATTCGCCTTAAAATCTATATCCTTGACTGTAAGAGCTAACATTTCACCTAATCTCATACCTGTCCAAAATAATGTATTAAAAGCTGTATATGCTTCTATATTTTCCTTTGAATATTCGGAGAACTTATTAAACTCTTCAAGAGTCCATATTTGCATTTCTGAACTTGAAGTCTTTCCTATACTCTTAGTTTTTGAACAAGGGTTTACCTGAAGCCCATGAAATGATACTGCATAATTTAAAATAGAACTAAGAGTATTATTAATTAACTTTAAATAAGTTTGACTATATCCTACTTCATCTTTATTTTTATATGATAATAATTTGTTTTGAAAATTTCTAATACTCATAGGAGTTATATCACTTACACTTTCATTTTTAAAATGAGGAAGTAGTCTTTTTTCGAATATGCCTCTTCTCAAACTTAAAGTTGTCTCTTTAACTCTATGTTTAAGATCTTCAAAATATAACTCGTAAAGACTTTGAAATTTCATATCAACAGAAAATTCTGATTTAGCTATAAACTCTCTTTCATATTCCAAAGCTTCTTTTTTAGTTTTAAAACCTCTTGTGAACTTTTGCTTCCTAGTTCCGTGAGAATCAGTATAGTAAAAACGAGCTGTCCATGTTCCATTCAAATCTTTAGTTGCAGGCATTATTATCACTAATTCCTAACTTATCAAATAAGAATCTTTTATTTACTCTACCTCTAATTATTAAATATCCCTTATCTTTCATTTCTTTATTTACATCTTTTATAATCTGATAAGCCTTCCCACTCTTTACTCTACAAATTTTTTCAACATCATCAGCAGTCAAAAAATCCCCCATATTTAAACCTCCTTTTCAAATAAATTTAAATTGTTTTCGTTAACCATAAAATCTTCTTTTTCTTTTATAAAAAGCTCAATCTCTTCTATTTCTTTTTTTAAAAATTTAATATTGCTTTTATATTGTGAAATATTATTAGAATTTTTAATTAATTTAAGTTTAGATTTTAGTCCCTTAAACTCATTAATGATTTCATCGCTTTCAGCATCTATTACCTCAATTTTTTCTATTTTAATATTATTCTCTATAAGACCACTTTGACAAAGCCAATATTTAATTTCATCTACTGATTTAAGACCAAGCTCTGCAATTTCTAAAATTCTTTGGGGCTCTGACAGCTTAGAGGTTAGTAATTTAACAGCTGTTATACTTAACGAGGAAATCCACAATCTATATTCAGGAGCTTGTATATAAAGCTCATATCGTTTTAAGAGTTCTGATACCTTATCTTTATTTAGTCCTATATGCTGATACCATTGCATGAAGGAACCATCTTTTTTTAAGAGAAGTGAAACATCATAAAGTTCTTTACATATCTCAAATATATTTTGTGAGTATGATTTAAAAGTTTTAAAAATCATCTCTTCTTTTTTTATAATCTCCTGAATTATATTTTCTTCAATTTCGCAACTTCCGAAATCAAAAGTAGATTTGTATAGAGGCTTAACTTGTCCTTTTAATTTCTCAAGAGCTGATAAATTTTTATTCATTGGAGATCACCGATACTATATCCAAAAAGATTTCTCTGATGTGTTCAGTTTTAATTGAGTTGCTTTCCCATATTGTTTTGCCTTTATCAATTAATTTTCCAATCTCTCCGCTTTGTGAAATTGGAATTGTGAGCATAATTCCTGTTTGGTCAAATATCTCAACTAAAGAGCGATAGAGTTCTTTTTCTTTAGCGGTTCGAGTAAATCTATTTGGAATAATTGCTTTAACTTTCACCTTTTCAACTTGATTAATTAAATTGACAATTGATGCTGTTGTTACGCTATCCAAAAACGTTGGAATAATAATTTCGTCTGCTAACTCAAGAAAATCTTTATCTAAAGATAAAGTAGGAGTTGAATCAATTAAGATATATTCAAAATTGTTTCTGAGACTTTGTATAAATGAAACTAGTTTAAACCGTGATGTGGGTTTGATATAGTCTGCCATAAGTGGAATAAACGAGATATTTTTTCTGATATTTATCATTTCAGAATCTTTCCCTTCAATCCAATCTTCAAGACCATTGTTAAATTCTACTTTTTCTTTCCCAGAGTAATGAAGGATATTATTTTGGGAATCTGTTGTGAGAATAAGTATTTTTTTATTTGTTTTAATCTCTAAGGCATGAGCAAGTTGAAGTGTGATCCAAGATTTACCTACTCCTCCTTTATTGTTTTTTATTAAGATTATTTTAGACATAAGACCTCCTTAAATTGCTATTTTATATTTTTCTAAAAGTTGGTTAACCTCTTCAATACTTTGAAATTTTAAAATTTCAAATCTAAAACCATTTTTCCAACCTTCACCTAGATTAGGGTTAGAATCGATTTTATGTAAGACTTCTTCCTTATATTTTTCAACTAATTTTTCATAATCAGTGAGGACTTTCTCAACTAATTTATTAGAAGAATTTTCTTTTTTTATAGTTCCAGCCTTATAGATCCAAATTCCAAGTAACCCTTGATATAAAACAGCGTTGAAGTCTTCAGCAATCCCTGAATTAACTTCAAGAGTTGTAAGGTTATAACATCTGTTAAACTCTTTTTCATCAAGTTGAGGAAGGGCTTTTATGACGTTAGATTTTGTAACTGGATTAAGTTTTGAATAATCACCTTTTTCTAAAAAAGAAAAATCATGACTACTACTAATTTTTAATTCAACTTTTTTTTCTAGTTTAGTAGTAGTATTTTTTATTGGAGAATAATTATTAGTAGTATTATGAGCGGAACCGTCGTTCCTGTCACATGAGCGGAACGGCGGTTCCATTTCCATGAGAGGAACGTTCGTTCCGCTCGGTGAAGATTTTTCATCCCGAGAGGAATCAGCGTTCTTCACGGTAGACAGTCCTAATTTTTCAGCTATTTTATTCATTTCTTCTAAATCTTCATCAATTTTTGATATTTCAAATAATTCTTGAAATTTTTCTTCAAAACAAATGAAATTATATGAGCCTTCAACGACTCCAGTAACATGATTAAATTTTTTATGCATATGTCTTGTTATAAGTCCAAGATCCTCATATTTTGAAAATCTTTTACTTATAGCCCTGATACAATTAAGTCCTAAAACAGGTAGGTATTTAGAAATGTTTTTATAGTCAATCCAATAGAAAGTTTTATCAATTAAAGTTTTTTGAATTATTTTTTTAGAACCACAAAGTTCCTTAATGTAAGTTATAATAAAAGCGTCTTTAACATCTAAACCTAACTCAATTAATTTATCTTGCTGGACGTCAGCTATTGTATATTTCACGATTTTACCTCCTTTTTTAAATTTTTTAATTTTCTTTTCATATATAAACTCCTTTTTATTTAAATTATTATTTTATCGATAAAATAGTACTCTTCGCTATCTCTGTAATCTTTTTTATGATAGGGAAACAAGCAATTCTTAGCTACAGAAACCCCATTACTTAATTTAAAGGTTTTTTCAGTTTCAGAAACAACCTTTAAAAATTCAAGCTCTTTAATTTTTCCAAAGACCTCTTCATAAATTATTTTTACTACTGTTCTATCCTGTACTTGTAAATTTGAATTGATTAATTTCCCGCCAATAAAATTATTCATTTTACTACCTCCTATAAAACGATTTAGTTTTCCAAAAGATAAAACTAGTTTTCTATAATATAAGATTAATATTGCTAATTGTCAAGTTAATTTGTAAAACTAGTTTTCCAATAATAAAAAGTAACTTCTAATTTTAATTGTGAAGTCTAACAAAATATAGTATTATTAGATATTAAGATAGACTATAG
>CAMTJB010000034.1 GCA_947072715.1 uncultured Fusobacteriaceae bacterium
GAAATAGCTATAATATAATCTTTTTTATCTCTAGCAAACCTTTGCATTATAAGCTGTTGAACACTCATATCTCCTTGAGCTATCTGTGAGTCAAATTCATAATCTATATTGTTTTTCTTAAGAGTTTCCTCCACTCCTATTCTTACATCATCTAGTGCTGGATGCTCAGTTATTTGTGATGATCCTATTCTATACGTTTTCCCAAAAGCAGTTGCTCCTATTACTAACATTGTTATTGTCATTATTATTATATTTAATCTTTTTTTCATTCTTTATTCCTCCGTTTATTTATATTTTGAATATAGTCTGGTTTCCGGATTACCTTCCTATATTTTGTCAACTTAATAAAATAAATAAAAAAAACTCTTGAGTGTTATCCCAAGAGTTTTAAAAACATAAACTGAATTATTGTTTATACATCTAGGATACAACTTCTTTTTTTCTACTACAAAGAGGTTTATATCCATAAAAGATATAAACCCTATCTAAAGTAAAAGAAAAAACAGAATGTAGTTGCTCCTTTAATTTTCATAATTCAATCATGCTCCCTTATAATTTTTTTAATTAGTTTGTTACTAATTTTACTTAGTATAGACTATAGCCATATAACATGTCAAGTTTTTTTTATTTCTTTTTTTATTCTAATAAAAAATTTTCCTAGACACATTCTAGCTTTAATAGTAATATCTAAATAAACTAAGGAGGGATTACATTATGAAAAAATACATTTTTTTAATTTGCTGTACTTTTGTTTTTGCTTCTTGCGCAAACAATGCAACACCAGTAGATATGAATAACTTTGCATTACCTGGAGCTGCTGTAGAAGGGCAAATTACTGAAAGAGGTGCTGTTGCTTTAGATTATTTAGTTAAAGAAAAATCTTTAGGAGATAACTATAAATTAGTTAAATATGAATATCAAGTAGTTGCTGGAATGAATCATTTCTTTACTTTAGATATTGATGGAACTATTAAAAAATTCACTGTTTTTGAATCTTTAAATGGTGAGTACAGTGTTACTGCTCCATCAGTTGAATCTGTAGAGTTATAATTTTATAAAAAAAGAAGCCAATTAAATGGCTTCTTTTTCATTTTTACTCTTCATTTCTCATTACAATTATTTTAAAAACAATTCTTTTTCTCTTCTTCTTCTTTTTATTAAACTATCTAATGTTTTTCCACCTGCATGAATCCAACGGTCAAATTCTGACGCGGCTTCTAAAATCTTATTTTGATTTAATAATGCTAATAATGTTGAAGTTTCAAATGCTGAATTTCCAACATTATAAATAAAGCTACAAAGAGAATCATAACGATTTTGTGGCAAAGATACTGTTACACATTTTTTTATACTTGCCTCTACAACTTTATTAATCCAACTCTCTAACATTGCTGTAGCTTTCTCTTCTGTTACGATATCCCCTTCTTTCACACTAGCTCCATTCTCATATTTTCCAGAACCATAACCAATACTATACTGCTTGTAATCCCAGTAAGCTTTAGGAATAAATCCCTCTTCTTTTTTTATAAATTCTAATCCATATCTTGATACTTTCATAACTCCTCCTGTAAACTTAAAATATTATATCTCTACTAATAGAAATAAGTCCACTGTTTTTAGTAGACTTTAAACAGGATACGTATCATAAATTATAAAATTTCCATTTTCAAATAGATTAGTCCTGTCTTTTGAATAAAAACTTTTTAATTTAAATTTTGAATTGAGAGATTCTAAATTTACTTTTTTTGAATCTTTATCATTTTTATTCATAGAATAATCCTCCTTATTTTTTAGTATGGTAACCATTAAAGTGTAGCATCTATAAAAAATAAAAATAATAATGAAAAATTTTAATAATTAAATTAACTCTAAGTAATATAAATTAAAAATTAAAAAAGACCTAAATAATCAGGTCCTTTTTAGTTAATATAAACTTTATTTATTATTTAATAAATAAAATTATTCATTTATCAAAGATATTGCAAACTCTAATACCTTATCTCCTTTCATCATTCCGTAATCTAAAGTATTAATAACTTCAACCTTTTTCCCTACTTTTTCTGCTATTTCTTGAAGTTCATTTTTTTTAAATCTAACTTGAGGTCCAAGTAAAAAAACATCATATTTATCTAAATTTTCTAAGAATCTTTCAAGTCCTACAGCATCAATTACACTTTCAATCCCTTTTTCAGTTGATGCTATTCTCATTTTATTAACAAGTATTGATGTTGACATCCCTGCCGAGCATAATAATAATATTTTTTTCATTTTTTCCTCCACCTTACTATTTTGATTAATTTAGCTATTTTATTTCATTTTATGAAATTGAGGCAAATAATCCCAATTCTGTCTTATTATTTCATTTAAAATTGTTTTTGTAACATGACCGCTAATCACTAATGGATTTATAGTTAATGCTTGAATAGCTTTATTATAATCTCCTTTTACTGCTGCTTCAATTGTTAGCTCTTCAAAATTCTTCATTAGTTGAAGAATCCCTCTTACCTCTATTGGCATACTTTTCTGTTTTAATGGAACTATTTTATCTTTATAAATTTTACATGTTACTTCTACTGAAGCTGAATCTGGTAAGCAATCTATTGTTCCATTGTTTTTAGTTGAAACAACCATTGAGTTACCTTTATTATTAAAAATAGAAGATATCAATTCACAAGCTGCATCAGAATAATATTGTCCACCTCTTTGCTCTAACTCCTTGGGCTTTACATTTAAGTTAGGATCTTTATATAATTCAAATAAAGATTTTTCCACTGCTTTAACTTGTTCTCCTCTAGTTCCTTTCCCACTACGGAATTCTTGTAATTGCTCAGTTAACATCTCATCAGTTAGATAATAATATTTATGGTATGGGCAAGGAATCATTTTTAAATCTTCAATCTGCTCTTTTACCCAGTTTGCCTTAGTTCTCAAATTAGCAGGCGTATTTTCTTCCTCCTCTAATATTTTATCAAGAACTTCTGCTATTCTATTATTACCCTTATATATTACCTCTCTTCCCCATAGGAAATGATTAAGTCCACCACATATAAATTCAACTTCATCTTCAGGAACATCTAAGTGCTTTACTACAGTTTTCTTCATTAAAATAGGTACATTACATAACCCGACAACTTTAATATTAGGATAATATTTAAGTACTGTTTCTGTTATTATTCCACTAGGATTTGTAAAATTTATTAACCAAGCATTTGGACAAAGCTCTGTCATATCCTTACACAAATCTAATATCACTGGAATAGTTCTTAAAGCCTTAGCAAATCCACCTACACCATTTGTTTCTTGCCCTATCATACCAAAAGATAATGGTATTTTTTCATCTCTTATTCTTGCGTCTAAAAGTCCTACTCTAAATTGCGTTGTTACAAAATTAGCTCCTTTTAAAGCTTCTCTTCTATCAAGTGTAGTATGAATAGAGAATACCTTTTCTAATCCCGCTTTCTTTACCATTCTTTTGGCTAAATTTCCAACTATTTCTAATTTTTCTTTTCCTTCTTCAATATCAACTAACCATAATTCAGAAATGGGTAGCTCTTTATATCTTTTTATAAATCCCTCTATTATTTCTGGAGTATATGATGATCCCCCTCCAATAGTAACTATTTTCAATAAATTAGTCATTTTTCTCCTCCAGATTCTTTACTTCATCTAGATAGTTTACTAAAATATACTCTTTATCTACATAGTTTTTTATATCTTCATCTAATAAAAGAGATAACTCATCTATTCTTTTTAAATTATAAGAGCTTATTTTAGATAGATATTGATCATAAAATCCTGGATGACACATAATTTCTGAAAAATCTCTCTCTTCATTTTCTAACTTAGAAAGTAAAAATTCTTTGTTAACATTGTCAGAATAGAAATCAGCCATTAAAGTTTCTTGCGTTCGATATTTAAGGTTATATTTTCTAGATACTTTTTTTAGAGCATTTAAAGCATTTTGATTTCTTAAATGTATGTGATGATGCGTATCTATATGAGTAGGTCTTTTCCCAACTAACTCTATAAATTTTTCTATTTGTAATTCTATTTCTTTATAAAAATCTTCTTCCTCCCCATTTTCTAATAGATACGCTGAATTTTGTAATTCTCCTTTTTCATTTGTTAAAGAAGAGACTCCTGAAAGAGAGTATCCTTTATCTAAAGTTGCATGAAGACCTATACTAATTTTAGGGTATAACTTACTTAATCTGATTGCATGCTTAGTATATTTTTGATTTATCATTAAAGTTGTCGATGTTAATATTCCATAAGAAAAACACTCAATAATTCCATAATTTACTGCTGGACTTAAACCAAAATCATCTGCATTAACAACTAGCTTTTTTTTCATACCTTAGCCTCCTATTATTTATTACTCTTCTATACATTTAAGTGCTTCACTTAAATCTTCAATTAGATCCTCTACATCCTCTAGTCCTATAGATAATCTAATCATTCCTAATGGAAATTCTGTTTTCTTTTGAGATTTTATTGCGTCTAAATTGCTTATAGATGTTGCATACACAAGACTTTCATGCCCACCCCAGCTAATACCAATTTTAAAAATTTTAAGTTTATCTATAAAAGAAATTATCTTATCTAGATTATCAGTATTTAAGTTAAACGCAAAAACTCCTGAAGCACCTGACATTTGCTTTTTCCAAATATTGTGATATTGTGAACTTTTTAAAGCTGGATAGAATACTTCTCTTACACACTTATGATTTTCTAAAAAACTGCTTATTTCTAAAGTACTTTCATAGTGTTGTCTCATTCTAATGGAAAGAGTTCTTAAACTTCTCATAATTAACCAAGCTTCAAATGGTGCTATTTTTGCTCCTAGGAAAGAAAGTTCTTCATGAGAAATTGCGTTAATCTCTTTTTCAGTAGCAATTACAACTCCTGCTACTATATCACTATGCCCACCTATGTATTTAGAACAAGAGTGAATTTCAAAATCAATACCTAATTCTAAAGGATTGAAAAATACAGGTGTTGCCCAAGTATTATCTATTATTGTTTTTATATTTCTCTCTTTTGCAACTTCTACAATCTTAGATATATCATACATCGTTAATAACTTTGATGTAGGACTTTCTAAATAAATTGCCTTAGTTTTATCATTAATTAGTTTTTTTATAGATTCAATATCTGTATCTTCTATTATTGAGTATGTTATATTAAATTTTGAAGTAAGATAACTTTTTATAAAATTACTTGTTGTTGAGTATATATTTTTAGCTACAATGATATGATCTCCATTGCTTAAACAATGCATTAGAACCGATGATATGGCTCCCATACCTGAACTAAATAATCTTGCCTTTTCACCTTTACATATTTTAGCAATTTTATTCTCTACCACCTCTACAGATGGGTTGTTACCTCTTGTATAAATATAATTTTCATCAGGATTGGAAAAAGCTTCTACTAAATTATCCCATTTCTCAAAAGTAAACAAACTATTCTGGTATATCGGTGGTACAACAGACCCAAATTTTTTAGCAGATTCTTCTCCATAATGACAAAGAACAGTATTAATTTTTTCCATAACTTCTCCTCATACTTCCTTTTATTCTTCTTATACTTCCCTAGATTCTTCTTTTAGATGCTTTTTGTCTATTATTTTTATAAAAGGAATCCATAAGAATACTCCTATTACTAAATTAAAAAGTTGAAGAATAGCACCTTTAATTGATCCTGTAGCTAAGAATCCAGATATAAATATTGGTGTTGTCCAAGGTAACTGTATCCCATTAGTTTTAGGAACAAATCCTAAATCAGTTGCAAAATACGCAATTACTGTAGGAATAACCATACTTAAAATCCATGGAATAAGAATTACTATGTTAAGCATAACTGGAAGTCCAAAAACAACTGTTTCTGATATATTGAAAATTCCTGCTGGTGCTGATAATTTTCCTAAGGTCTTATTCTGTGTACTCTTAGAGAATAACATTAGAACTATAATCATTGCTAAGAAGTGATTCCAAGCATATATTTCAAAGAAAGTTTTTGTTATTATATTAGGCAATTCTGTTCCTGCAGCATAAGCAGCTGCGTTTTGAACGTTTGCTTCTAACCAAATCATTCCCATAACACTTAAAAGTATGTCTCCTCCATGAAGTCCAAGGAACCAGAATACTTGAATAAGTGTAACTGCAATTATAGTAGCTGGTAAGCTTGTACCTAATTTAGTTATTGGTGATTGAATATGATGATAGATAAAATTTTGCATATAGTGGAACTCTGTAAAGCTGAATAGTAATCTTATCCCAGCTACTAAGAAAAGTAATAATGTAATGGGAATTAACCCTTCAAAGGCTCTTTTTACATTTTCTGGCACTACTTCAGGCATTTTTATAATAATTTTCTTTTCAATTAAATAAACATAAAAGTATCCACCTATAAAACTCATTATTATTGCAACAAATATTCCAGTTGCTCCTAAATTTGAAGTTGGAATAACTCCTTTTACAATAGATTCTCCAACTGATGTTTCAAAAGGTGTAACAAGAAGAAAAGAACCTAAAGATGACATAGTTGTAAAAATTGTATTTGAATTTTTTCTTTGTGATATAAAATAACCAATTAATATAGATATATAAACTGAAATTATTCCAAGTGTCATATCTACAATAGGATTAAAAACAAATTTAAGATGTCCTATAGCACTTGGCGATAACAATTTATCTAAAAATGGGAAATACATAATCATTAACGCAAGTGATCCAACAATGTTAAAAGGTATCGTAGACTGCATCGTTTTCATTAAAATAGAGATAACTCCGTTATTAATAACTCTACTTCCTAACTCTGATAAACTATTTTCTAATTTTTCTTTAAAGTTTTGTGACATAATTCCTCCCCAACTATTTAATTAATGATTCTAATTTAGTTAATCTTTTAAATAATGCAATTTGATCTTCAACTAGCTCTAAATATAGAGATGTAGTCATAATATGATCTTCCATATGCACTAATAATAGGGAGATATCTACTTTTTCACCTGAAGCTTCCTTTTGAATCAAATCAAAGTGAGATCCATGGACCTCAACAAAAGTTTTTTTAGCTTCTTTAAAGAGATTCTCAGCCTTTTCAAAATTTCCTTCTTTCGCATAATTTAAAGATTCTTTTCCTAAAGATTTAGCCGTTCCTGCAATAGCAACTCCCATCATAATTTTTTCTAATACTTCTTCATTTATAATTTGTTCTTCCATAAAATAATCCCCCCGTTCTTTCAATATTCATTTTTTGAATATTGTTTTTAGTTAATTAATTATACAACTTTTTCTATCTAAGTCAATACATTTTAATTTGTTTTAGTACTTTTAAAACTGAAAAATACCTTATATAAATAATTACTATCACTATTTTAAATACTTTTTTATATTGGTTTTACCTTTTTATTTTTTAAATATTTGTTCTTTTTTTAAAAATAGAATATAATATTGTTAAATATGAATGTTACTTAAATTTTTTATAAGGAGTAATAATGATAAAAAATACCCTTCCTCTTAAGGAACTTGTAAAAAAAATATTAGAATTAGACATATCCGATAAATTAAAAACTGTAAAACAATACTCTGATGAAATTGGTTCTTCTGTAGGGAGTATTCAAAATTTATTAAAAGAATTAGAAGAAAATAATCTTGTTAAGATAAAAAAAAGAGGTCACTTGGGAAGTTTTTTAGAAAGTCTTAATCACGATAAACTTCTTGAAATTTTAGATGTCCAATCTATCATTTGTAGTATGACACTTCCCTATTCTAAAAAAATTGAAGGACTTGCTAGTGGTATAAATAAATGTTTTGATAAAAAAATAATTTTTCTACATGTGTGGAGAGGAAGTAATAGAATAAATTTATTAAAGCATAATCATTGTCATTTCATAATTGTTTCAGATTTTTTTGCTCAAGAATGTTTAAAAGAAAACTCTGATTTAGAAATTGCGTTAGATTTTGATAATGGTAGTTATCTTACCAATCATATTCTTTTATATAAAACTCTTAACTATCAAAAGGTTGGAATAGATTTAAGTTCTAAAGATCACCAACTACTTACCGAATCTTTTTTTAAAGATAAAAATGACCTTACATATATAAATATAAGCTCTGATGAAATTCCTAACGCAATTTCTGAAGGAATTATTGATTGTGGGATTGTCTCTTTTGACGATTTAGAATGGAATAGTGATATATCAAAGAAGGGAATTCTTTCTGAGATTATTACTAATAATTTATATTCAGAAAGACTTTCTAAGGCTGTTATCCTAATAAATAAAAAAGATTTATGGGTAAAAAAAATACTCGAAAATTATTTAAATAAAGAAGATATTTTGGTTCATCAACAGAATGTAATAGATAAGAAGGTAAGACCTGTCTATTAAAATACCTCCTTATAATTTTCTAGTTATATTTAAACAAAAAAATTAAGAGAAGAGCTACTACTTAAAGTAACTCTTCTCTTAATTTTGTGC
>CAMTJB010000035.1 GCA_947072715.1 uncultured Fusobacteriaceae bacterium
TCATTTGATCCAGTAGGTGTAGGAGCTAAAGATTTAAAAGAGTGTTTAAAAATTCAGTTAGAAAAAAAAGGTCAGTACAATAAAATTATAGATGAAATAATTAAAAATCATTTAGAAAATATTGCTTTTAAAAAAATAGATTTAATAGCAAAAACTTTAAATATATCAGAAGAAGAGGTAGAAAAATATATTGCTATTATTAGAAAATTAAATCCAATCCCTTCTAATGGATTCAGTAGTAATAAAAATTCAAATTACATAATACCAGAAGCGGAGATAAAATTTTCAGATGGTTTTTATAAAATAATATTTGATTCAAAAATTTATCCAGATATGCTATTAAAAAATAAAACGGTTGAAATTGAGTTAAATAAGACTTTAGATAAAAATAAGAAAGATATTATAAAAAGCTCTGAAAGAAGAAAAAAAACAATTCAAATGATATTGGAAGTGATTATAAAAAAACAATTTACAGATCATGGTGAAGTAAAGAATCATATTGAAAAATTACAAATTAAAGATATTGCTTTGGAATTAAAAATGAGTAATTCAACAATTTCAAGAGCAGTAAAAGATAAATATATAAGAATATATAGCGGGATTAGAAGTATATGCTCTTTTATAACTTCTAAGGATTGTAAAATATCAGAGAAGATATTTTTCATAATTAATCAAGAAAAAAAAGGTATATCAGATTTAAAAATAAAAGAAAAATTAGAAGAGCATAATATTTTTATCTCTAGAAAAACAGTAGCTAAATATAGAGAGGAACTTGGAATTACAAATAGTTATATTAGAAAAAGAGAGGAGGAGTAAGTTAGGACTCTTAATCTTAAATACTATAAATTAAATTAACATGAGTTAAAAAGGTTAAAATGGGAAATCTGTTTAACCTTTTTATTTTTTATATATGTTTCAATTAAAAGAAAAAAAATCAATTTCTGAAATATTGGCTCTAGGGTAGCCTAAAATATTATGGCAGAAAAATTGCTTTATATGAAAGTATAAAAACTTATATAAGAGGAGAAAGTATGAAATATTGTTTTAATGAGAAAATTGATAGAAGTAAAAATCACTCGGCGAAATGGGCTGAATTAGGAACAAAATTTGGAACAGATGACTTATTTCCAATGTGGATAGCAGATATGGATATAAAGACAGCTCCTGAAATTATAGACGCAATGAGAGAGAAATTAGACCAAGAAATATTTGGATATGTTTATAGACCAGAATCATATTATAAAAGTGCTGCAGATTGGATGGAAAAAAGATTTGGATATAAAATATCTGAAAAGACTTTAATTCATAGTCCAGGAGTAGTTCCAAGTTTATCTATTTTAGTTAAACTTATGACAAATGAAGATGAAAAAATATTAATTCAAACACCTGTATATTACCCTTTTGCAGAAACAATAAAAGATAACAATAGAACTTTAGTTACAAATGAATTAATAAGAGATGAAAATGGTTATTATACAATGAATTTTAAAGATCTAGAAACTAAACTTTCAGATGAAAAAACAACATTATTTATATTATGCAGTCCTCACAATCCTGTAGGAAGAGTATGGACAAAAGAGGAGCTTAAAAAAGTTGGGGAGTTATGTCTAAAATATAATGTTAGAATAATAGCTGATGAAATATGGAGAGATGTTGTAATGCCTGGATTTACACATACTCCAATAGCATCTATAAGTAAAGAGATAGAGGATATTACTGTAACTTGTTTTTCTCCAACAAAAACTTTTAATATAGCAGGACTACAAGCTTCTTTTGCAACTTTTCCAAGAAGAGATGAATATGCAAGATTTGAGCGTGAATTAGGAGTGTTAGATATAAAAAGAAATAATCCTTTTAGCTTAGTAGCTTTTGAAGCAGCTTACACAAAATGTGAAGAGTGGGTAAATCAATTAAATGAATTCTTATATAGCAACATGCAGTATACAAAGAACTTTATTGAAGAAAAGATACCTGAAATAAAAGTTTGTATTTCAGAAGGGACATATCTTCTTTGGTTAGATTTCTCAGCTTTAGGATTTACAAAAGAAGAGTTATCAGAGTTTATGAAGAAAGAAGCTAAAGTTGCAATGGATGATGGGTATTGGTTTGGTGAAAATGGTGTAGGATATGAAAGAATGAATATAGCATGTCCTAGATATATGGTAGAAGAAGGATTGAATAGAATAGAAAAAGCAGTAAAAACTTTAAGAAAATAATAATTTGAAATAATAAAATGATAAAATAATAAAATAGTAGAATTCCCCTCTTAATTTGTAAAGATTAAGAGGGGTTTTTTAATAAAAATTTAGGAACTTAAATATAAAAATGATACAATATGATTATTTTAATAAAATAATTTAATACGCTATAAAGAAAAAATTAAAATTAGTAAAGAGGTAGAAATGAGAAAAAAATTAGCTATAGTAACTAAGTCAAAAGAAGTAATAAGCGCCTATGAAACTCAGCTTAAAACTCTTTTTGGAGATCTTATAGAAATTGGGATATATAACTTTGAAGACGGTAGTGCTAACAATATAAAAAAGACAGATTTATATTTAATATCAACTAGTGCGTGTGAATTTTTTGAAGATAAATTTTTAAAAAATAAAGATGTGGTGATTTCAGATCTTACAATAACAAAAGATAAGTTAGAATTTTTAAAAAAAATACCGAAAGGAAAAAGAGCGGTTTTATTTAATGTAACTATAAAGATGACTTATGAAACAATTTCATGTTTATATCATTTAGGAGTAAATAATATTGAATTTATCCCTGGATATCCAGAAATGAAAGAGTTTCCAGATGCAGACATAATAATAACTCCTGCTGAAGGGGCTATTATACCACAAAAATATAAAGACAAAGAGATAATTGATATTGGGCATAGAGTGCTTGATGCTAATACAATAATAGAAATAGCTTTAAAACTAGAGTATGAGCATATCTTGTATTATAAGGGAATTAAAGAATATTTAAAGACGGTAGCCTCTAATGATTATAGTCTTAATGAGATACTTGAAAAATCTACAACAGCAGAGAGTCAACTACAGATTCTTTTGAAAACTATGGATATTGGAGTAGTTGGAGTAGATAAAGATAATTATATATGTGCGTGCAATGAAGGTGCAGAAAGAATATTAAATAGAAAATTTAAGAATATAGCTGGAGATAAGGCTGATATATATTTTCCTGTTATACCTTTTGAGGAAGTTAAAGATAGTAAAAAAGAGATAAAATCTAGGTTAATAAAGATAAGTGATCAACCTATTAATTTAAATATAACACCCATAATAAGAGCAGATAACTATATGGGGGCTTTTGCTTTTTTACAAAAGTTTCAAGATGAAGAGTTAAAACAACAAGAGCTTAGAAGACAGTTAATGTGTAAAGGTCATATTGCAAAATATACTTTTAAAGATATTTTAGGAGAATCAGCTCAGATAATAAAAACAAAAGATATCGCTGAAAAAATGGCAAAAACAAATTCTGCTATTTTAATAACAGGTGAAAGTGGAACAGGAAAGGAACTCTTTGCTCATTCAATACATAACTCTTCAGAAAGAAAAGATTTTCCTTTTGTAGCAATTAATTGTGCTGCTATACCAGAAAACCTTTTGGAGAGTGAACTTTTTGGATATGAAGAAGGGGCTTTTACAGGAGCTAAAAAAGGTGGTAAAATTGGACTTTTTGAATTTTCTCAAATGGGAACACTATTTTTAGACGAGATTGAAGGAATGAGCCCATCACTTCAAATTAAGTTATTAAGAGTTATTCAAGAAAAAGAAATAATGAAAATAGGTGGAGATAAGGTAATTAAAATAGATGTAAGATTTATTGCAGCAACTAATGAAAATCTAAAATTTCTTATGAAAGAGGGGAAATTTAGAAAAGATTTATACTATAGAATAAATACTTTACCAATAACTATTCTTCCTTTAAGAGAAAGAAAAGATGATATTTATCTTTTAGTAAATAAATTTATTAAAGAAATAGGTGGAGAATTTAGATTTTCTAAGAAAGCAAAAGAAGCTTTTGACTCATATAATTGGGAAGGAAATATTAGAGAGTTAAAAAATTATACAGAGTTTTTCTGCTATTTAGATAAAGAAATAATAGAATATGAAGATTTACCCATAGCGATATCAGATTATTTTGAGGAAGAATTAGATAGGGAAAAAGAAAGTGGAGAAGTGCTGGAAAGTAGTGATGAAGAAAAATTAAGAAAAAGAGCAGGAAATCGTTTTTGTAGTTATCTTTTTATATTGAATAAGATAAAAGAAAATAATATACTGAGAAAATCTGTAGGAAGGAAGGGATTAGCAGAAGAGTGCTATAAAAAAGAAATATACCTTTCGGAACAAGAAATTAGAAAAATATTAAAAGATTTAGAGGAAATTGAATTAATTAGCGTATATAAAGGTAGAAAAGGTAGTGTGTTAACAGATAAAGGAAAAAAAATAATTAAATAAATAAAAAAACAATAAAATAAATAGGTTTTAAAAAGGGTAAATAGGTTTTTTCTATTAACCCTTTTTATTTTATTTGAAGAGTAGAATTCAAAAATATTGTTCTTATTTTGGTAAAATAACTGTTTATATATTTTTATTTTTTGGCAGAAAAATTGCTTTTATATATAGCGAATAGAAAAATAAATTTATAATATATAAGGGGGAGAGATATGCAGAAAAAAATAGACTTAGCTAATTTTCCAACTAAGATAGAAAAAATGGAGAAAATTTCAAGAGAAACAGGTGTAAATATATACCTTAAAAGAGATGATCAAACAGGTTCAGAAATATCTGGTAATAAAATTAGAAAATTAGAGTTTTCTATATGTGAAGCATTAGAAAATGGTTGTGATACATTGATTACTTGTGGTGGGATTCAATCTAATCATGCAAGAGCAACAGCGGCAGCAGCAGTAAAAGTAGGAATGAATGTTATACTTGTACTAAGATCAGATAGTGAGCCAGAGATGGAAGGTAATTATTTCTTAAATAAAGTAATAGGTGCTGATATAAGAATTATATCAAGTGAAGATTATAGAGATAATAGAAATAAAATTATGGAAAAAATAAAATCTGAATCTGATTCTAAAGGTCACAAAGCATATATAATACCTGAAGGTGCATCTAATGGAATAGGAAGTCTTGGTTATTATTCAGCAATGAAAGAGATAAAAGATCAAGAGGAACAGATGGGCGTAAAATTTGATAGAGTCGTTATAGCTATAGGTTCAGGAGGAACTTATGCAGGTCTATGTATGGGAAATGTAGATTTTTTTAATAGCGAGAAAAAAATAACTGGATTTAATGTATGTGATACTGCAGATTTTTTCAAGAAGAGATCTGAAGAGATAATAGAAGAAAGTCAAAAATATTTAGATAAATCTATATTATTTAAAGCTGAAAATATGGATATTATAGATGGATATGTAGGAATAGGATATGCTCAAAGTACAGATGAAGAGTTAGACTTCATACACAAAATAGCTAAGAAAGAGGGAGTAATATTCGATCCTGTTTACACAGGAAAGGCTATGTATGGAATGATGAGTGAAATAGAAAAAGGAACTTTTAAAAAAGGGGAAAATGTACTATTTATCCATACGGGTGGATTGTTTGGAATATTTTCAAAAAAAGATCAGTTTAAATTTTAATAAAAATTATAAAAAAATAAAAAAGGGGAAGAGAGATGACAGTGAATAAAAATAAAAAGCAAAGTGTATGGGAAGCATATAGATTTTCTATTATATTAGTAGGGGCTATAGTAATAGGAAGTTTAATTGGAATAAAAATGGGACCTAGAGCGGTTATGTTTAAACCGTTAGGAGACTTATTTATAAATGGTATGTTTATGGTGGTAGTACCTTTAGTTTTTGTAACAATAAGTAGTTCTATATCAGCTATGACTGATATGAAAAGATTAGGAAAAATACTAAAAAGTTTACTAACAATATTTATAGCAACTGGAGCAGTAGCTTCTGTATTAGTTTTAGTAGTAGTAAATATTTTTCCACCAGCAAAAGGTGTTGTACTTACTATGTCAGCAGCAGAAGCTTTAAAGCCATTCTCAACAGGTTCACAAATAGTTGCAGCTTTTACAGTTACAGATTTTCCAGAGCTTATCTCGAGAAAAAATATGTTACCATTAATTATATTTTCTCTAGTATTTGGAATGTGTGTTAATAAAATAGGTGAAAAAGGAAAAGTAATATCACAAGGACTTGAGGCCTTAGCAGAAGTTTTCCTTAAAATAGTAGGACTATTAATGTATTATGCACCAATAGGATTAGGAGCTTACTTTGCAGCTTTAATTGGTGAGCACGGAAAGGAACTTTTAGGATCATATGCAAGAGCTTTAGCAATTTACTACCCTCTTTGTTTCGTTTATATGGCTACAGCATTTCCACTTTATGCATATATTGCAGGTGGAAAAGATGGAGTAAGAGCTTTAAAACATGTAATATCTCCAGCTGTTACAGCGGTTGCAACTCAAAGTAGTATCGCAACACTTCCAGTAAATCTAGAAGCTTGTGAAAAAATCGGAGTACCAAAAGATATAAGAGAGATTGTTTTACCAATAGGAGCTACAGCTCACATGGACGGAACAGTTCTTAGTACAATATTAAAGATATCATTCCTTTTTGGAATATTTCAAATACCTTTTACAGGAATAGGGACTTATGCAAGTGCTATAATGCTAGCAATAGCTGGTGGAGTAGTAATGTCAGGAGTACCAGGTGGAGGACTTATAGGGGAGATGTTTATTGTAACGATGTATGGATTCCCTCCAGAAGCATTTCCTATTATAGCAACAATCGGATATCTTGTTGATCCTCCAGCTACAATGATAAATGCAAGTGGAGATACAATAGCATCTATGCTTGTTACAAGAGTTGTAGAAGGAAAAGATTGGATGAAGAAAAACTTAGGATAATTAAAATAAGATTATAAAATATTTAAAAGATAAAAAAGAGGAGTCTAAATTTAGACTCCTCTTTGTAGATTATTTATTAAAATTTAAAAAGCTATTTTGAATTTTAACTTTAGAAATTAAATCTTCTAAGCTTGTATAAGCAAGCTCATATACTAAAAATTCTGGATCTAAATCTTCAATAACCTTTGAAATAAGTTTTGATCTAAAAATATCATGAGTATCAATATTTTTAATATGCCCTATTTCAACATGATATCTATCAATCTGATTAGAGTTTTTCCACTTTGTTAAAAGTGGAGAAAAATCATTAGAAAGATATTCTTTAGATATTGAACCATTTAGATGAATACCTCTGATATAAGATTTAGCTTTTGGAATTTTATTAAGTTCATCTCTTATAAAAATAGCACCCTCATCGTAATTGTTTAGTTCTTTATTTAAACAGATAAAATGTGAAAAATCCATCATAATCCCTTTATTTTTATAATTTATTTTATCTAAAAAATTTATTATTAATTCTTCATTTTTCAAATCAAAACCAGGCCAAGGAAGGTTTTCAAAAAGAAGTGGAGGTCCATCATCTTTAAAAACTTCATTAACTAACTCTATGGTAGCTTCAAGAATTTCATGATGAGAATAGTCATAAGAAAATGTAAATATATCTCTTGGTCTTATATGAGATATGTGAAATACCATGTATTTAGCATTATATTTTTTAGCCAGTTCGTACTGCTCTTTAAAGATATTAATATATTCTTGTTTTGATTTTATTCCGTAAGGTTCTGTTGTATGGAAATCTTCTAATATATTAACTTTATTTTCGTTCCAAATATCTAGCCATGTTGGAAAATATAAAAGATGAACTCCACCAATGGGAAGAGAGCTAAAAACTTCTTCAGGACAGTAATCTGCAATAATTGTTTCAATCTCTAAAATTCCTAGTTCAGATAAAGCCTCTTTATTTTTTTTAAACTCTAAAATAGAGTTGTTATTCGGCATGTAACTTATGTGTTTTATCATAAATATCTCCTAAAAAATTATATTTTATATAAAACTATAAATTAATTATAAATAAAAAGCAATAAAAAGATAAAAAACTTTATAAATTATAAAAAAGAAAGTATAATAAAAATGATGAATAGAGCTAAAATAATAAATTAATTAAAATTATAAAGTATGGGGGGATATTATGTTTAAAACAGATTATAAGGTAGCAATTAATGATATAAATTACGGTGGGCATATGGGAAATCAAGTTCCTTTAGTTTTATTTCAACAAGTAAGATTAGAATTTCTTCATCAAGAAGGATTGTCAGAGCTTAACATAGGTGATGGTGTTGGAACAATTCAAAGAGAAAGCTGGGTAAAATATAATAAAGAAGTATTCTTTAATGAGAAATTGACTTTAGAACTTACAGATATTGAAATAGATAGATTAACTTTAGTTATGAAATATAATATATATAAAGAAAATGGAGAAAATGCAGTAGAAGGAACAACAACTATGCTAGCTTATGATTATAGCAAGAAGAAGG
>CAMTJB010000036.1 GCA_947072715.1 uncultured Fusobacteriaceae bacterium
ATACTTTCATTCTTCATAAGTGCACTTGTACCATCCATAGTACATAATGTAATCACTCCAATAAGACCTTCTGGAGCTCCAGCTTTTACAGAAGCTTCTTGCATAATTTTAACTGCTTCTATAATACAGTTTTTTGCACTTGGATGCGGGCTTAATACAATTCCGTTTCCTGATTTTAATGCTAATAATATTTTATATATTGCTGTTGATGTTGGATTTGTAGATGGAATTATTCCTGCTACTACCCCTACTGGTACCCCTACTTCAATAATCTTTTGTTCTTTATCTTCTTTTAATATTCCAACTGTTTTCATATCTTTTATATATTCGTAACAGATAGTTGATGCAAACTTGTTCTTGATAACTTTATCTTCCCATTTTCCAAAACCTGTTTCCTCATTAGCCATCTTAGCTAATTTTTCATCATACTTTCTAATTTCAAAAGAAACCTCTTTAACAATTCTATCTATTGTTTCTTGATTGAAAGTAGCATAAGTTTGTTGTGCTATTCTTGCTTTTTCTACTAAATCTCTTACTTCTTGAATAGATAATAAATCCTTATCCATCATTGCCTCCTTGTAATATTAATATTGTAAACTTCAATCTATTATTAAATTTTTTAAAAACACATTGAATTTTACTGTATTAAATCATTGTATATTTCAGTATTTTAATATCTTATAAATGAGGGCGACTATTTTTTAGTCGCCACCATCTATTTTAGTATTATAATTATCTAGTTATATTTATCTAGTTGGACTTACCTAGTTATACTTATCTAATTAGTCTCTTGTGCAAGCTGGAAGAATGATTTCTACCTCAGCGTGTGGTCTTGGAATTACGTGAACTGATACTAACTCTCCAACTCTATCAGCTGCTGCTGCTCCTGCATCTGTAGCCGCTTTTACTGCTCCAACGTCACCTCTTACCATTACAGTAACAAGTCCTCCACCTACCATTTCTTTACCTATAAGTGTTACGTTTGCTGCTTTTACCATTGCATCTGCTGCCTCTACTGCTGCTACTAATCCTTTTGTCTCTACCATTCCTAATGCGTTTAATACTGCCATTTTTATTCCTCCTATTTTTTCTTAGTTTTTTTAGTTTTATTTTTTATTAATTTCTCTTCAACTTTTTCCTGTTCTTCAGCTTTAAATTCTATTTCTAACTTAACTTCCTCTTGAGAATCATCATTAGAATTATTTTCTATTTCTAATCTGATTTCCTCTATAGAATCTTGTTGAATATCATTTTTTTCTATAATTTTATTTTTTTTTTTAATATGTCCTCTATACTCTGATCAGGTCTTGGAATAACATGACTAGCTAAGTATACACCTAATCTTTTAGTAGTTTCTTCAGCTGCTTCAATAGCTGCCTTTACCGCTCCAACGTCACCTGTAACTTCAACAGTTACAATTCCACCCTTTGAATAATGCTTATTAACTATAGTTACGTTTGCTGCTTTTACTGCTGCATCTGCTCCCTCTATAGCTCCTATTAATCCCATTGTTTCTATCATTCCTAACGCTTGCATCTATTTCCTCCTTAATATCTTGTAGGATTTTCAGCAACAAACTTTACTGCTTCAGCAAATGCTTCACAAGCAGCTTTACATGCTGATTGGCTTCCTGTTAAAAGTCCTCCACCAAAGTTAGTTTCTGAAGGTGGTCCAAAGAATGCTGCCATTCTTACATCTGCTGCTTTTAAAGCTGCATCTAAAGCATACATAGCTTCAAGAGGCGGAGCAATTACATAAGCTAAAGCTTCTCCCTCTGGTATTCCTGCTGTTTCAGAAAGGAAAGATCCAGTTCTTGAAACACAGTGTGCATAGTAAGCAATAGTGTCATCTTCGTTAGCACTTATAAAAGATGCTTTATTCTCTATAAAATCTACTATTACATTAAGTCCACTTCTTACTTCTGCTGGTGTTGGACCTGCTATTATTCCAATTACCTCTCCAGCAAGTTTTGTATTAGCATTTGCTGCTCCACCATAAAAAGATTTTGCATAAACAACTTTTACGTCAACTTCTTTTGTTGCTTCATCTAAGGCTGTATAAGTAACATCATCACAATCAGCTGTAATTATCCCAATACTTTTAAAGCCATTTGGAATATTAAATTTTTCTACCATGCTATTGTCTACATTAGGAATCATTTTTACTGCCAAAACACTTGGCTTAATTCTATCGTTTATCATTTACTCCTCCTTAATTATAATTTAAGATCTTGTCCTGAAGCTTTTGCATCTAATATTTTCTTTATAATTGAAGCTACGTGAGCTCCTGCCTCAGATGCTGGTGTTCCATTCTTATGAATATTTGAAACTACTGTTCTTTTAGCTTCTGGAATTCCAACGTATCCTTTATAAGTTATGTAAGCACTCATACTTTCAGCTGTTGCAAGTCCTGGTCTCTCTCCAATTAATACACATGTAACTTCTGCTCCAGTGATTTCAGATATTTGGTCAGCTGCTCCAACTCTTCCATTTTTTACAAAGAAAGGTGTTCCAGCTTCAATTCCGTATGACTTAAGTCCATTTATTAATGCTGGTAAAGTATCTTCGATGTTTGCCTCAATAGCTGTTGAACTTAATCCGTCAGCAACATACACTTGAACTCTTGGATTTGCTTTGCACTTCTCTTTTATTATTTTTACTCCCTCATCAGAAATTTGTCTTCCTAAGTCTGGTCTTGTAATAAACTCATCTTTGCTAGTACATTTAGTTTCTACTTTGAAAAGATTATTTCTCGTTAAAAACTCATCTGATACATCTGTAAATACAGCATCTTGTGCCGACGCATGGTCTGCTCTTAATCTTAAGTATGTATTTGTTGTGTATCTTGCCCCTGCTCTTGAAATTCCTAATCTTGCAGGTGTTTTCTTTTTATATTTTAATAAAGTTTCTCTATCAAAAGGATGAGGTAACTCTATTACTTCTCTTAAATCAATAGCACTTATATCTACTAATTGTGAATCATCTTTATTCGAATTATTTCCAACACTTTGTGCAACTATATTTTTTATTTGCTCAGGACTTACAGAAGTTTCTTTATCCATCCCCTTTAATACTTGAGCAATCAATTCTTTTAGTTCTTTTTCAGATAACATTCTATTCCTCCTATTTAAAAAATCTTGATGCGTCTCCAGCTTTATCAGTTAATTTTCCATCTTTCATTATTTCCATTTTTTCTAACCATTCTACAAACTCTTTAGTTGGTCTCTTTCCAGAAACTTCTCTTAATGCTTGAATATCATGATATCCTGAAGATTGATAATTAAGCATTATATCGTCTCCTGCAGGTATTCCCATAAAGTAGTTACATCCTGCTGCTGCAAGTAAAACTCCTAAAGCTTCTATATCATTTTGATCTGCTTTCATATGGTTTGTATAACAGATATCAACACCCATTGGTATTCCAGTTAATTTACCCATAAAGTGATCTTCAAGTCCTGCTCTTATTACCTCTTTACTATCGTATAAGTATTCAGGTCCTATAAATCCAACAACTGTGTTTACTAGGAATGGATTATATCTTTTTGCAAATCCATAACATCTAGCTTCCATTGTTACTTGGTCTGCTCCATGGTGTGCATTAGATGATAACTCAGAACCTTGTCCAGTTTCAAAGTACATTACATTTGGTCCAGCTGCAGTTCCATGCTTAAGTGCAAGTTGTCTTGCTTCTTCTATCATAGCTCCGTTGATTCCAAATGCTTCGTTTCCTTTTTCAGAACCAGCTATACTTTGGAATATTAAATCTGCTGGTGCTCCTCTTTTTACTGCTTCCATCTGTGTTGTAACGTGAGCTAGTACACAAATTTGAGTTGGTATATTCCATTTTCTTTTAATTTCATCAAATCTTTCAAGTACTCTTATTACACTGTCAACACTGTCGTCAACTGGGTTTAAACCGATAAGAGCATCTCCTACTCCATAGCTTAATCCTTCAAAAAGAGATATCATAATTCCATCTGGATCATCTGTCGTATGGTTAGGTTGTAATCTAGCTCCTAAAACTCCATCTTCTCCTATTGTAGTATTACAGTGAGCTGTAACTTTTATCTTCTTAGCTCCTATTATTAAGTCTAAGTTTGACATTAGTTTAGTAACTGCTGCTACCATTTCACTTGTAATTCCTCTACTTACTCTTCTTATATCTTCATTTGTTGTTGAGTCAGATAAAATCCACTCTCTAAAATCAGAAACAGTCCAATCTTTTATCTCACCATATATTTTTTCATTTAAATCGTCATGAACAATTCTAGTTACCTCATCTTCATCATAAGGTACTACAGGGTTGTTTTTTAAATCTTCAAGAGTTAAATTAGCTAATACTTCTTTAGCTGCAACTCTTTCCTTTGTTGATGTAGCACTTACTCCAGCAAGTTTGTCCCCTGATTTTTCTTCATTAGCTTTAGCTAGAACTTCTTTAACAGAAGAAAACTCATAAATTTGTCCAAACAGTTTTGTTCTTAATCTCATCCTTTCACCTTCCCCTTAATAATTAAAAATTAATGTTTTCACTATTACTGGTAAAACAGAACCATTTCCCAAAGGTTTTCCTATGTCTATATAGTCACCATCAGATACTTTTATCCCGTCTATGCAAATAATAGGTATTTTCATTTGAAATTTTTGTTGAAGAACTTGTCCTAATACTTTTGCCAAATCCATTTCAACTATAATAATTAACTTACTTGTATCAATAAAACCTTGGTAAATTACATCTGCTAATTCCAATATATCTCTATATTTCATATTGCGTTCCCCTGTTACTCCCAAAGCAATATCTACTTTTTCATCATTTTCAAACCATTTTCTTTTCTTTTTAATCTCTTCTAGTAGCTCCTCTTTAGAGGCTTTTTCAAGCTTTTCACTTATTTTAAGTACAGGTATATTTTTTAGAGGTAGTATCTCATCAGTATAAGTAATTGTACTTCCTGATATCTCTGTAGAGTGATTTCCAGCTCCTACAACAGTAGCTCCTATCATCTCAAGAGGTTTAACTATTTTAACTTTATTAAGTTCAAATAATTTTTTTATCTCTCTTCCTAAAATAACTCCTATATCTCCAAAAGCAAAATTATCATAAGTTTCCAATCCATATATCGCTTCTGCAACCCCACCTGAAAATGTTACATAAGCATCTGGAATGGGTTCTGATCTAAAGTCTTTATCAGTTACTAAATCAAAATATTGTTTTGTTTTACTTTCAATTCCCATACTTTCCAGCATTATAGTTGCCAGTTTTTCACATAAAATCCTTAACTCTTCAACAGAAGCTTTCTTACCAACTTTTATAGTTGTTAATCCTAACTCCTCTACTAAAGTTATATATTTAGAGTAAATATACTCTATTTCTAAATCACTATTCTTAAATTTTACTAATCTACCACCAATATCTAAACAAGTAGTATCGTGGATTTCACCTGATTTAAAAAGTGAAACATTTGTTGTTCCTCCACCTATATCAAAATTATATAAATTTATATTTTTTTCTTCTGATATAGCCATAGCTCCTGAACCTTTTCCAGATATTACACTTTCTAAATCTGGTCCTGCAGTTGCTACAACGAAATCTCCTGCCATTTCACTAAGTGCATTTAACACTTCTTTTGCATTTTTTTTCCTTGCTGTCTCACCTGTTATTATTACTGCTCCAGTTGAGATATCTTTACCTTTTATTCCAGCTAGTTGATACTCTTGCTCAACTATTTGTTTAACTTTATTTGCATCTATTTCTGTAGATGAAATAAGTGGTGTAAAATATATCTTACTTCTATAAAAAATAGTTTTATCTATTATCTTTATTTGAGGAACTCTCGCTCCTGAAGATATATTCTCTAGTGTAATTCTAGTAAAAACAAGTTGCGTTGTAGAAGTTCCTATGTCTATTCCAACACTAATTATCTCCTCTTTCATTTCACCTCCAGAAAAATAAAAAAAGCCAAAGCATAAGAAAAAAATTCTTACTACTTTGGCCTCATTGCCATAACTTAATGTACCCCATTGTACAGTTATATATTTAGTTGTTTTTAAAAATGAATTTAAAAGTTGTACCTTTATTTACTTCACTTTCAATACTCATATCACCATTTAATTTTTCTTTTACAATTGCTGTTATTATCGAAAAACCAAGGCCCTCTTTAAGACTCCTACTATTATCCATTCCAACGCCATTGTCAGCGATTACAATAGTCGAATAAAGTTCTTCCTCTTTTATAGTGATTTTTATCTCTTTGGATTGTTCCTTTTGAAAAGCATGATCAACTGTATTTTGTGTAATTCTAGTAAAAACAAGTTGCGTTGTAGAAGTTCCTATGTCTATTCCAACACTAATTATCTCCTCTTTCATTTCACCTCCAGAAAAATAAAAAAAGCCAAAGCATAAGAAAAAAATTCTTACTACTTTGGCCTCATTGCCATAACTTAATGTACCCCATTGTACAGTTATATATTTAGTTGTTTTTAAAAATGAATTTAAAAGTTGTACCTTTATTTACTTCACTTTCAATACTCATATCACCATTTAATTTTTCTTTTACAATTGCTGTTATTATCGAAAAACCAAGGCCCTCTTTAAGACTCCTACTATTATCCATTCCAACGCCATTGTCAGCGATTACAATAGTCGAATAAAGTTCTTCCTCTTTTATAGTGATTTTTATCTCTTTGGATTGTTCCTTTTGAAAAGCATGATCAACTGTATTTTGTAATATCTCATTTATTACAAGAGCAACAGAAGTTGCTTTATCTGAGTTGATATAAAAGTCATCTCCAAATACATTAAACAATATTTCATCGGATTTGTCAATACAGTTTCTTGAAAAATTTCTGCACATTAACTGTACTATTGTTTTTATTTTGAGATTTTCAAACCCATTTTGTGACAAAAGTTCATGAGTTACAGCAATACTTAATACTCTATTTATACTTTCTTCAAGTATATGCTTCATCTCTAAATCCTTAACTCTTCTCTTCTGTATTCTTAATAAAGACGCTATAGTCTGCAAATTATTTTTTACTCTATGATGAATCTCTTTTATTGCTACAGATTTTACCATAAGTTCTTTCTCATTTTCACGCTCTTTAGTTATATCTTGTATAATTAAATATACATTAAAGATACCATCTGTTTCTGATGATGTTAGATAACTAATCTTTAAAATCCTATTCATTATAGTTATCTCTTTGGATACTTCTAAATCAGTTTCTATGTTGTTTGCTATACTACTAAATCTAACTTCGTTTAGAACTATGTTATCGAACTCTTCACCAATTAAATGTTTAGTTATTCCTATTTTAGAAAAGATTTTTTTAGCAGGATTATTAGCAAATACTACTATCCCTTTTTCATTAAAAACTACTACTCCCTCTTCTAAATAATCTATAATTCTTTCGCTTGAATCACTAACATTTTCAATAAATTTCATTGCATTTTCATTAAAAATTCTTCTATCTTGATTGTAAGCTTCATTTTCAATTGCCTCTGCAATAAGAACTCCAATTAACTCTTGCTTTTTATTTAAAATAGGAATAACGTCTTGAATCACATTTTTTCCATCTTGAGTTATTGCTTTATATTTTTTAGAAGGAAGCCTAGTTTGAATAGTCCTAATTACTGCTGGTTCATTTTGATTTTTAGCAAACTCCCCAACTACACTTCTTCCATATATTGAATTTTTAGGCATTGATTGAGCAACTACAAGGGCAGTTTCTGAATCCTCTGTTTGCACATCGATAAATACATCTACGCTTAAAAATTCAGATAAAACAGCTAATGACTCCTCTTTTATCCTTAAAATCTCTATATCTTCATCACTTAATTTTGTATATTTTTTACATAATAAATTTAGCATACCGTTCCTTCTGACATAATAACTATATCTGCAATTTTACTTAAGCTAACCCTTTTATCCATACTTAATTTTCTTAAATATTCATAAGCTTCACTTTCAGAAATCTCTTTCATATTCATTATGATTCCCTTTGCTTTTTCAACTTTTTTTCTCTCTTCTAACTTCTCTTTAATCTTAGCTACTTCTGATACGGAATTTTTTAGCTCTAATTTTCTCGAATATAAAATTTTCAGATTTGGAATAAATGTTCTTTCATCTATAGGTTTAACAAAATAACCCATTACACCATTTTTTGATGCTCCATCTATAAAACTACTGTCATTATAAGCTGTAAACATAATAATACAACCTGTAAATCCTTCTCTTTTTAAAATTTCAGCAGCTTTAATTCCATTAAGTAATGGCATTTTTATGTCCATCAAAACTATATCTGGATCTAATTTTTTACAACCTTCCACAGCATCGAATCCGTCTCCAGCTTCCCCTACTACATCATATCCTTCCTCTTCTAACATCTCTCTTAAGTCCATTCTTGTTAATGGCTCATCATCAGCTATAAATACCCGCAGTCCCATTTATC
>CAMTJB010000037.1 GCA_947072715.1 uncultured Fusobacteriaceae bacterium
CAAAAAGGTAATCCAATCCCAGTAAAAAAAAATAATTACATTAATTCTGTAGAGATAGTAGAGTTAAATGTTACAACTCAGAAAAATTTAGATATTTTTGAAAATGTTAGAGAAAATTCATCATTTGGAACTCTATTTTGGGTTTTAGACCAATGTAAATCTTCTATGGGAAGCAGGCTTTTAAAAAATTATATAAAGAATCCTTTGAAAAATGTAGAAATTTTAGAGAAAAGATACAGAGATGTAGGTCTTTTCATAAAAGAGGCTTTATTAAGAGAGGAAACAAGAGTAGCTTTAAAAGAGGTTTATGATATAGAAAGAATTTTAGGTAAGCTATATATGGAGAACGAAAATGCAAAGGATATAGTAGCTCTAAAAAAATCAATTAAACAAGTTTTAGAATTAGGACAGATAATGGGTGAAAATGATTTTTTAACAGTTTCTAATGAATTGTTGGAAAAAATCTATTATTTAATTGATACTGCTATAGTTGAAGAGCCTCCATTCTCTGTAAGAGAAGGTGGAATGATAAAATCAGGTTACAATAGTGATTTAGATGAACTTCATAATATATCTTCTAAAGGTAAAGATTATATTTTAGCTATTGAAGCAAGAGAGAGAGAAAAAACAGGAATAAAGACTTTAAAAATAAAATACAATAAAGTTTTTGGCTATTTTATTGAAATAACTAATTCAAATAAAGATTTAGTTCCTTACTATTATACAAGAAAACAAACTCTTTCAAATGCAGAGAGATATATCATACCTGACTTAAAAGAGTATGAAGAGAAAGTTTTACATGCCAAAGAAAGGATAGAAGCTTTAGAACATGAGTTATTTAAACAAATATCACGTGAAGTAAAAAATTATGGAGAGAATTTACAAAAGATGGCTGAAGAAGTAGCTTATGTGGATGTAATCTCAACTTTTTCAGAGTGTTCATTAAAAAATGGATATATAAAACCTGAACTTACAAGTGGCTATGATTTAGAGATAAGAGGTGGAAGACACCCTGTTGTTGAAAAGCTTATAAAAAAAGAGGAATTTGTAAAAAATGATCTTTTTTTAGATAATAAAAAGAATCTTCTAATATTAACTGGACCAAATATGTCAGGAAAATCTACTTATATGAAACAGACAGCATTAATTATTTTAATGGCTCATATAGGGTGTTATATACCAGCAGATTATGCTAAGATTCCTGTTGTAGATAAAATATTTACAAGAATTGGGGCTTCAGATGACTTAGTGTCTGGTCAGTCAACTTTCATGCTAGAAATGAGTGAGATGGCAAATATTTTAAATAGTGCAACTGAAAAATCTTTCATTATACTTGATGAAATAGGAAGGGGAACTTCAACTTTTGATGGAATATCAATTGCAACCTCTATTAGTGAGTATATTCATAATGAGATAGGAGCTAAAACTATTTTTGCAACTCACTATCATGAACTTACACAACTTGAAGAAGAATTACCAAAAGCTTGTAATTATAGAATTGAGGTAAAAGAAGAAAAAGATGAAATTATCTTTCTTAGAAAAATAGTTTGTGGTGGAGCGGATAAATCTTATGGAATAGAAGTTGCTAGAGTGGCTGGGTTACCAAAAGAAGTATTAATTAGATCACGTCAAATTTTAAAAATATTAGAAGAGCAAAGAGAAATTGTAAATAAAAAAATTAGTGGAGAACAACTTAATCTTTTTGGAACACTATTTACAAATGAAAATGTAGAATTAGAAGAAAAGAAAGAAGAAAATAGGCAAGAAGAAACTGTAGATTTAGATCTTTTAAAAATTGAAAAAATAGTTATAGAAAAATTGAAAGATTTAGATGTTGATAATTTAACTCCAATTGAAGCATTCTTTAAGTTGAACGAAATAAAAAAAATATTAGGGTAGGGAAAAAATGGAAAATAAGAGAAAACTATATTATACAATAGGTGTGGGTATTTTATTGATATTAGGTTACTTAAACTATTATGCAGATGAAAAAGGACAAACGTTAAAGGATAAAATTATAGAAACTTCAGGAGTAAAATATACCAGTGAAGATTATATAATAGATGCAGGAAAGCAGTTTGATTATGTAGATAAAAATGAGAGTACTTTCGAATCTGCAAAAGCAAAAGTAAAGGATATGCTCCTATCTGGGGACAATGCTTTATTAGACAAAGCTAGAAATTTAATTTTAAGTTCAAACATATTAGGGATATCTCCTAATGGATGGAGCTTCAAAGCAGAAAATATTAAATATGACAAATTAAAAGATGAGATTACTTCAACTACTGGAGTTTTTATAGAGAACAAGGAGAGACAAATCTCTTTAGCAGGAAAAGAGTTTAAAACTGATAGTAAAATGAGTTACATAGATTTATTTAAAGACGTAACTTTGGAAAATGAAAAAATAAAAGTTGTTGGAGATGTAGGTCATTATGTCGATGATTTAAAAATGGCTACTTTAGTAGATAACATTCATCTTATTGGAAAAGCAGCAACAGAAAAAGATGGGAAAAAATTATCAGGAGAGTTCAAAAAACTAAACTATAATTTAGAAACAAAAGTTTTAGAAGCTTTCGATCCATATGTAGTAAATTATGGAGAAGCACAACTTTTTGCAGAAAATTTATTTTACAAGCAGGATGATGAAAGTATTCTTATAACAAAAAATGTGTCTATGAAAGTTAGTGGCTTCGATATTAAATTAGATAAGATTGAAAAAAAACCAATGTCTGATATTTTAGATTTACATGGACCTATAATTGGTTCAGATGAAAAATATAAAATATATAGTGATAACGGTAATTACAATACAAAATCTAAAGATTTAACTATGATAGGAAATGTTTCTGTAATATCTAAAGAGGGAGATATTGCTACAGCAGATAAAATGATTTATAACTCTGAAACAGGAATAATGGATGCCTTTGGAATAACTAAAGATGTAGTTTATAAAACAAAAGATGGAACTTTGGAAAGTAAAAAGGTAAATTATAATGATAAGACAAAAGAATTAAAAATAAATATACCATTTAAGTTCCATGATAAAGATAAAAATGGAACGGGAAGAGATTTATACTATAATGATATTACTAAACAGGGAAGTGCAAAAGATGTAGTTATTTATACAAAAGATAAAATAATTACAACGCCTAGAGTTTTTTATGATGGAATAAAAAATGTAATGACATTCCCAGATGAATATAAAATAACTTCTAAAGATAAAACATCAGAATTCACATCAACAGATGGAATTTATAATTTGACTACAAAAGATTTTTCTACTGAAAAAAGTTTTGTTTATAAAGATAACGGAAATATTACCACTGGAACTGGAATTACTTATAATACAGAGACAGGTATTGGAGAAGTGAAAAAGGATGTACATCTTATAAATGTAGAAAAAAAATTAGACATAGTAGGAGACAAAGCTGACATAAAAAATGGTGAATTTGTTAATATAATTGGAAATGTTAATATTAGAAGTGATGTTTATTCTACAAAAGTTGCTAAAGCGATATATACATTTAAAGATGAAAAAATTAGAATACCTGAACAGACAATAATTGTTTCAGATGATGGATTATCAAGATTAGAGATACTTAATCCAGTTATTGATACGAAAAAGCAATATATTTATGGTGATAAATTTAGAGCTTCAAATGAAAAATATAAAGCTCAATCTGATAAAGTTGAATTTTTCTATGATAAAGACCTTATTCATTTAATAAAAAATGGAATAGTTGAAGAGAATGGAATGACAATTAAAGGTGATAATTTATATTATAATAGTAAGGAACAGAGAGCGGAAGCGAAAGGACCTTATGTTGCTAAAAATGCAGAATGGACTTTAAAAGGTACAGATATAATTATGAACAATACAACTGGAGAGATAATTGGTGGAAAAATAGTTGCAGAATCTTTAAAGAAAGAGAGTTTTGAGGCTGATAAAGTTAAAGGTAATCTAAATAAGACCGTTGATTTTATAGGTAATGCTAAAGGTAGAACCTATGGTAAAGATGGAATACCTGTGGATTATGCAGGAGATATAGTAAAAACTCACTACAATAAAGAAGCTAATAGTTATAAATTAAAAAGAATTGAATTAGTGGAAAATTCTACAATAAAAAAACAAGATATAACATTATATTCAAAGTATTCAGATATAGATACAATTAATAATATTGCCACATCATTATATAGACCGAAAGCGGTTAAATTAGATGCTGTAAAAGGGAATAAGACTGTAGAATCTAATAAAATGGTATTTAATATAAAAGAAAACATAATTGACTTATATGAAAATATTGTTGTTACAAGCAACGATCCAGAAAAAGGAATGACAGTTGGAACAGGAGAAAAAGGTAAGGTATTTACAAAAGAAAATATAGTAGAATTAGAAAAAAATGCCATTATTGACTCTCCTGATGCAACACTTTATGCTGAAAAAGTGGTATACAATATGAATACTAAAAAAGTAAGAGCAACTGGAGAGAATGTAAAAGTAGATTATAAGAAAAATGGTCTAAAAAAATCTAATTAATGAGAAGGGAGTTGTAATATGATAAGTTTAGTAGCTGAAAATCTTTCAAAATCATATAAAAGTAGAAAAGTGGTTGATGGGGTTAGTATTGAAGTTAATAAAGGAGAGATAGTTGGACTACTAGGACCTAATGGAGCAGGAAAAACAACTACATTTTATATGATTACAGGAATTGTAAGACCTGAGTCAGGAAGAGTATTCTATAACGAACAAGATATAACAAAAATGCCAATATTTAAAAGAGCTAATTTAGGAATAGGTTATTTAGCTCAAGAGCCCTCTGTATTTAGAAATCTTACAGTAGAAGAGAATATAATGGCAATTTTAGAAATGAAAAATATTGATAAAAAAACTCAAATAGAAACAATGAATAAGTTGCTAGATGAGTTTAAGCTAACTCATGTTCGTAAATCTATGGGATATTCACTTTCAGGAGGAGAGAGAAGAAGAGTTGAAATAGCTAGAACTATAGCTAATAATCCAGATTTTATTCTTCTTGATGAACCATTTGCAGGGGTAGACCCAATAGCTGTAGAAGATATACAGCAAATTATAATTTATTTGAAAAAGAGAGGATTAGGAATTTTAATAACTGATCACTCAGTAAAAGAGACACTAACTATAACAGATAAAGCGTATATAATGGCTGAAGGAAAAGTATTAATTAGTGGAACACCAAAGGAAATAGAAAAAAATGAGCAAGCTAGAAAAATATATCTAGGAGAAAACTTTAAATTGGATTAAACTTAAAGGATTAAAAATTAATAGAAAAAGTCAGAGGAATATTATATAATATAATTTTGAAGTAAAATTTAAAAACTAAAATTTTGATAAGCATAAGGAGATCTACAGCTATGAAGGGAAATGAAATAAGAAAAAAATTTATAGAGTTTTTTAAAAATAAACAGCACAAACATTTTGAAAGTGCTTCATTAATACCAGATGATCCAACACTATTATTAACAGTAGCAGGAATGGTTCCATTTAAACCTTACTTTTTAGGACAAAAGGAAGCCCCTTGTCCAAGAGTAACAACTTATCAAAAGTGTATTAGAACAAATGATTTAGAAAATGTTGGAAGAACAGCAAGACACCATACATTTTTCGAAATGTTAGGAAATTTCTCTTTCGGAGATTACTTTAGAGAAGAGGCTATCATATGGTCTTGGGAGTTTGTAACAGAAGTTTTAGGTTTAGATAAAGATAAAATGTGGGTTTCAGTATTTACAACAGATGATGAAGCTGAAAAAATTTGGATAGAAAAATGTAACTTTCCTAAAGAGAGAATAGTAAGAATGGGAGAAGATGAGAACTGGTGGGCTGCAGGTCCAACAGGTTCATGTGGACCTTGTTCAGAGATTCACGTAGATTTAGGAGTAGCTTATGGTGGAGATGAAAACTCTAAATTAGGTGATGAAGGAACAGATAATAGATTTATCGAGATTTGGAACCTAGTTTTCACTGAGTGGAATAGAATGGAAGATGGAAGCTTAGAACCTTTACCTAAGAAAAATATAGATACAGGGGCAGGTCTTGAAAGAGTTACTGCAATGGTTCAAGGGAAATCAAATAACTTTGAAACAGATTTATTATTCCCAATTTTAGAAAGAGTTGGAGAGTTAACTAATACAAAATATCATGAATCTCCTGAAAAAGATTTTTCATTAAAAGTTATAACTGACCACAGTAGAGCTATGACATTTATGATTAACGATGGAATTACTCCATCTTATGAAGGTAGAGGATATGTACTAAGAAGAATTTTAAGAAGAGCAGTAAGACACGGAAGAGTACTGGGATGCAAAGAATTATTCTTACATAAAATGGTAGGCAAAGTTGTTGAAGTAATGGGAGAGGCTTATCCTGATATTATAGCTAATGCAGAGCATATTAAAAAAATAGTAAAAATAGAGGAAGAAACTTTCTTTAAGACAATAGACCAAGGTATAAATCTTGTAAATGAAGAGATAAAAAAATTAGAAGAAACAGGTAGCAATAAATTATCTGGAGATGTAACGTTCAAGCTTTATGATACATTTGGATTCCCATTTGAACTTGTTGAAGAGTTCTGTGAAGGAAGAAATATAATAGTATCAAAGGCTGAATTTGATGAAAAAATGGAAGAGCAAAGAGAAAAAGCTCGTTCATCTAGAAAAATAATAATGGAAAAAGGTCAAGATTCTTTCATAGAAGAGTTTTATGATAAATATGGAGTTACAGAGTTCAAAGGATATGAAACTTTAAGAACTGAAGGGAAACTTTTAAGTGCAAGAAATACAGAGGATGGAAAATATATATTTATATTTGATGCAACATCATTCTATGCTGAGTCAGGAGGACAAGCTGCTGATAAAGGATTAATTAGTTCAGGATCTTCTACTTATAAAGTAATAGATGTACAAAAGAAAAAAGATATATATATGCACATAGCTGAAAAAGTTAATGGGGATAAAGAGCCACAAGTTGGAGATAAGTTCCACTTAATAGTAGATTCAGTAAGAAGATCAAGTATAGCTAAAAACCATACAGCAACACACTTATTACACAAAGCTTTAAAAGATCTTTTAGGAAGTCACGTACAACAAGCAGGTTCTGTTGTTGATGAAGATAAACTTAGATTTGACTTTACTCATTATGAAGCTTTAACAGAAAATCAAATTGAACTTATAGAAAAAACTATAAACAAGAAAATAGCAGAAAATTTAGAAGTAAGAGTTAGAGAGATGTCTATGGATGAAGCAAAAGCAGAAGGTGCGGTAGCTCTTTTCGGAGATAAATATGGAAATAAAGTTAGAGTTGCAACTGTTGAAGGGTATTCTATGGAACTGTGTGGAGGAACACACGTAACTCAAATTGGTGATATTTCTGTATTTAATATTGTAAGTGAAAGTGGAGTAGCTGCAGGAACAAGAAGAATAGAGGCACAAACTGGAATAAAAGCTTATGAAACTTTCTTTGAATATGAAAAAATTGCAAAAAATTCTGCTAAAATTTTAAAGACAGATTTAGATAATTTAGAATCTAGAGTAGAAGCAACATTAGATCAATTAAGAAATAGTAATAAAGAAATCGAAAAATTAAAAGCTAAGTTAGCATCATACGAGGCAAATTCATTATTTGATAGCATTGAAACTATTGGAGAGGTAAAAGTTCTTGTTAAAAACTTCAAGGATAAAGATGTTGATTACTTAAGAGAGATTGTAGATAAAGCAAAAGATAAATTCGAAAGCTGTGTTGTAGTTTTAGGAAGTGACTGTGAAAAAGCAATATTTGCAGTTGGAGTAAGTAAAAACTTAATATCTAAAGTAAAAGCTGGAGATTTAGTTAAAATAGCTGCTCAAATAGCTGGTGGAAACGGTGGGGGAAGACCTGACTTTGCACAAGCTGGTGGAAAAGATGGAGATAAAGTTTGTGAAGCTTTAAAAGCTGTAAAAGAAAAATTAGCAGAGTTGTTGATATGAATAAAAAATATTTAGCCTTAGATATAGGTGATGTAAGAATAGGTGTTGCAAAATCAGATATATTAGGAATTGTAGCTACCCCTTTAGAAGTTATTGATAGAAAAAAACAAAA
>CAMTJB010000038.1 GCA_947072715.1 uncultured Fusobacteriaceae bacterium
AAAAGGGTTAAGTTATGGAATTGAATCAGCAAAATTGAAGGCTAAATTAGTCGAAGGTAGTAGAGATTACATAGATATGGCTATAGAAAAAGGTGCTAAAGGAATAATTCATAGTAAGAAAATAGATGAAAAAGATGGAATAGACTATTATTGTGTAGAAAATTTAAGGGAAAAATTAGGAGAGATAGCTTCTGAATTTTATGGATGGCCTCAAAATAAAATAAAAATAATAGGAATAACTGGTACTAATGGTAAAACAACAACAACATATCTGTTAGAGCAGATTTTAGGTGAAGATAAAGTAGCTAGAATAGGAACGGTAGAGTATAAAATAGGCAACGAAATAATAGAAGCACCAAATACAACACCAGAATCTCTGGATATTGTAAAAATGTGCAAAAAAATAGTGCAGAAAAAAATACCATATTTAGTTATGGAGGTAAGTTCTCACGCTTTAATGTTAGGAAGAGTAGATATGTTAGAATTTGACGTGGCTATATTTTCAAATTTAACTCCTGAGCACTTAGATTTTCACAAAGATATGAATGAGTATTATTTAGCTAAAAGAAATATTTTTACTAAGTTAAAAAAAGTAAAAAACGATATCGTAGGAAAATTAATTATTAATACAGATGATACATATGGACAAAAATATTATGATGAATTTAAAGGGTTAAGTTATGGAATTGAATCAGGAAAATTGAAGGGTAAATTTGTAGAAGGTAGTAGAGATTACATAGATATTAGCTATACTGATGAAAACAATAATAAAGAGTCTATCCAAACCAAGGTAAAATTATTAGGTAGATATAATTTATATAATATTTTATCAGCAGTAGGGGGAGCATTAGCTCTAGGATATGATTGGAAGCATGTTACAGAAAAACTTAAAAATTTAACAGCAGCACCAGGACGTTTTGAAATTATTGATTGTAGACAAAATTTTACAGCAGTTGTAGATTATGCACATAGTGCTGATGCTTTAGAAAATCTTTTAAAAACAGTTAAAGAGTTGGGATTCTCAAAAATAATAACAGTCTTTGGATGTGGTGGAGACAGAGACAAAACTAAGAGACCTGTTATGACAGATGTCGCTATAAAATACAGTGATACAGTTATAGTTACAGCAGACAATCCAAGAACAGAAAAAATAGAGGATATAATAAAAGATATGGTAATAAATATAGAAGAAAATTCTGTTATAATTGAACCAGATAGAGAAAATGCAATAATAAAAGCTGTTCAGATGGCAAATGATGGAGAGATAATTGTTGTAGCTGGGAAAGGTCATGAGGCTTATCAAATTTTAGGAAAAGAAAAACTTCATTTTGACGATAGAGAGTATTTAAGAAGAGAAATTATAAAAAAAATGAGAAATAGTTAAGATAAAAATTAATTGAATATTGGAGGTAATAAATGTTAGTTAATGAAGTTAAAAAAGTAAAAATAGCAAATATATTTGATATAGGTGGAAAGGAAAGATTTACTCTTATTGCAGGACCTTGTGTTATAGAATCTGAGCAAATGGTTATGGATATAGCAAAAGAGTTAAAAGAAATTTGTGGTAGATTAAAATTAAACTTAATATTTAAAGCTTCGTATGATAAGGCTAACCGTTCATCTATTAAAGGATTTAGAGGTGTAGGAATGGCTGAAGGTTTAAGAATATTAAAAAGAGTAAAAGATGAGTTAGGACTACCAGTTATAACAGATGTGCATGAAAGTTGGCATTGTAAAGAGGTTGCTAAAGTTGTAGATATATTACAAATTCCAGCTTTTTTATGTAGACAAACAGATTTACTTGCAGCAGCAGCAGAGACAGGATTACCAATTAACATAAAAAAAGGACAGTTTTTAGCCCCATGGGATATGAAAAATGTAGTTACAAAAATGCATGAATTAGGAAATACAAATATATTACTTTGTGAAAGAGGAACAACTTTTGGGTATAATAATATGGTCGTAGATATGAGAGGATTAATTGAAATGAGAAAGTTGGGATACCCAGTTGTATTTGATGTAACACATGCGGTTCAGAGACCAGGAGGAGCAGGAGACTCAACGTCAGGGGATAGAGAGTATGTAGCGCCACTGATGAGGTCTGGGCTTGCTATAGGTATAGATGCTATATTTGCTGAGGTGCATCCAGATCCAGATAATGCAAAATCAGATGGGCCAAATATGTTGAAATTACATGAGTTAGAAGAGATATTAAAAACAGCAATAGCTATCGATGATTTAGTAAAGTCTAGATAAAAATTTAGAAGAAAAAGAGATGAATTATCTAATGAAATCAAGATAAAATATAATCTGAAGAGGCTAAAAATATAGATAAAATGGCACAATAAAAGTTGACAAAATAGATAAGGTATACTATAATATTAAACTAGGGTAGAGAGATTAAAAATAAAAAATATAAGAAAAATAATAGGAGGAATTAAGATGATAACTAAAGATATGAATATTTTAGAAGCAGTGCAAAAATATCCAGAAATAACAACTATTTTTCGTAAATATGGATTAGGTTGAGTTGGATGTATGGTTGCCTCAGGTGAGAGCATAGGAGAAGGGTTAGAAGCACACGGATTAGATTCAGACGCTTTAATAAAAGAAATGAATGAGTTAATAGCTCAAGCAAAATAAATATAGAAAAGAGCGATAAATAAGTGTATTTAAAGCTCTTTTTTGAATTATAACATTTGAAAATTATGGAGGAGAATTGTGAATATAAAAAACTTGGAAGAAATAATTGATTTTAATAATCAATTTGTTGATAATGAGGAGTATTTAAAATATCAGTCGAGCAAAACTCCAGATAAAAAAATAGCGATAGTTACTTGTATGGATACAAGATTAACTGAGCTTTTACCCCAAGCATTAAACATCAAAAATGGAGATGCCAAAATAATAAAGAATGCTGGTGGAAATATAGTTCATCCTTTTGGGAGTGCTATGAGAAGTATAATAGTAGCAATTTATTCCCTAGAGGTGGAAGAAGTATTTATAATTCCTCATTATGACTGTGGTGTTTGTAATTTTGATGCTGATAAAATAATAGGTGAAATGATAGAAAGAGGTATAGAAGAAAATACTATAGATAATTTACGTCACTCAGGAATAGACATCAATAAATGGCTTCACGGCTTTGATGATGTCACAGAATCATTGTATAAAAGTGTGTCAATAGCTAAACATCATCCATTAATGCCAAAGAATATTCCAATACACGGATTAATAATAGACCCTACAACTGGAAAATTAGATTTAATAATTAATGGTTGGGATGAAGTTGAAAAGTAAAAAAATAGATTGAAAACACTTGTTTTTATAAAAATAATGGTACTTTTCAAAAAAAAACTATAAAAAAAAGTTTGACATTAAAATATATATATGATAGTATTGAAGACGGTATGGAGAGTTATCCTAATTGGTAAGGAATCGGTCTTGAAAACCGACGTCGTAAGACTTCAGAGTTCGAGTCTCTGGCTCTCCGCCAGATGCGGTGAAATGGCAGAGCGGCCGAATGCGCTCCCCTGCTAAGGGAGTATACGGTTAATCCCGTATCGAGAGTTCAAATCTCTCTTTCACCGCCACTCAATCATAAACAGGTAGTATAGCTACCTTTTTTTATTACAATAAAGAGCAGAAATTGCATCCATAGCTCAATTGGATAGAGCGTCTGACTACGGATCAGAAGGTTGTGGGTTCGACCCCTGCTGGGTGCGCCATAATTTTCTAAGAATAGATTTGACAAATAATAAAATACATGTTATTATATTAGAAGTTAGTTATATAAAAAAATACAAGAAGGAATCCTATTTCCTCACCTTATTTTCAAATAAAAATTAAGGTTGATGAATTTAATTTTAAAGCGGGTTAAGCTTACTATCAATTTAATTGTTAGTTTCTTAATAGAAAGTTTTACGAATTATATTCAATGGAGAATAGGACGGGGAAACGTCCTTTTTTATTTTAAGAAAATCGATATTTCGAAGGTACTTAAAATGCTTGTTTTTTTAAAAGTATAATAAAAAATTAAGTTTTAAGTATAAAATGGAGGTGTTTATTATTTCTGACAAAGTTAGAATTAATGAAAAAGTAAGAGGAAGAGAGTTTAGAATAATCTCTGATAGTGGAGAGCAATTAGGTATCATGTCTTCTCAAGAGGCTTTAGCTTTAGCTGAAGAGCAAGAGTTAGATTTAGTTGAGATATCGCCAAATGCAGAACCACCTGTTTGTAAAATAATGAATTATGGTAAGTTCAAATATGAGCAAACTAGAAAAATGAAAGAAGCTAAAAAAAATCAAAAGCAAGTTATTCTTAAAGAGGTAAAAATTTCTGCAAGAATAGATGAGCATGATTTAGAAACAAAAATTTCTCATATAGAAAAGTTCTTAGAGAAAGACAACAAAGTTAAAGTAACATTAACTTTATTCGGAAGAGAAAGAATGAACGCAGAATTAGGAATAGAAAGTTTAGAAATGATCGCTGAAAAATTTGCTGAGGTTGCTGACGCAGATAAAAAATATAGAGATAAACAAAAACATATTATTTTGACACCAAAAAAGAAATAATAACTGAAAAGAGGAGGAAATATAAAATGGCAAAAATGAAAACTCATAGAGGGGCTAAAAAAAGAATAAAAGTAACAGGGACTGGAAAGTTTGTTGTTAAACATTCAGGAAAAAGCCACATCTTAACAAAGAAAACAAGAAAAAGAAAAAATAACCTTAAGAAAGATATGGTTGTAACAGGAACATTAGTTAAGCACATGAAAGCTTTATTACCATACGGAGTAGGAAGATAATAAATAGTAAATTCGAATAGATATATAGAATAGGAGGATCAAGTAAATGAGAGTAAAAACTGGAATAGTAAGAAGAAGAAGACATAAAAAAGTTTTAAAAGCAGCTAAAGGATTTAGAGGAGCATCTGGTGACGCGTTTAAGCAAGCTAAGCAAGCTACAAACAAAGCAGCAGTATATTCAACAAGAGACAGATTAGTTAGAAAAAGAAAAATGAGACAATTATGGATCATCAGAATAAACGCAGCAGCTAGAATAAACGGAATTACATACTCAGTATTAATGAACGGTTTAAAGAAAGCTGGAATAGTTTTAGATAGAAAAGTACTTGCTGATATGGCAGTAAACAATGCAGCTGAATTTGCTAAATTAGTAACAGTAGCTAAACAAGCATAATTAAAATCTGTATAATAATTTTATTATATAAATTATAAATTAGAGGTTAAACTAAAAAAATTAGTTTGCCTCTAATTTTTTTATAAAAAAATAACTCTTACATAAATTTCTTAATAAAAATATCCTTTTATGATATAATAAATTTAAAATATCATAACAAAAGGGGAAGTATGATGTTGAAAACAGATGTATTTAAAAATTATAGTGGGAAAAATTTAGAAGCTCTTCTTAAAGAGGAAGAGGGAATAAGGATACAGTTGTTAGGGAGTCCTGGAGATATAAAATTAAAAAGGGAATTAGGGAAAATTTTATATTATAAGGGAGATGTAAACGGGGCAATACAAATGGCTTTAAAAGTGCATGCATTGCAACCTAATAAGTCAGAAGTACACGCATTTTTAGGATATCTTTATTATGAAAATGAAGAATACCATAAATCTATAGAACATTTAAACTACTCTTTAGATTTAGATCCTAAAACTTCATTTTTATATTTTTTATTAGGAAATGCTTATTCAAGAGTAGGAAAAATAAAAGAAGCGATACATTTTTATGATTTAGCTATATTTTTAGATTTTGATATATATCAAGCTCATTTAGATTTTGCAAAAAGATATGAAGATATTGGTAGATACAAAAAGGCTTTAAAAGAATATGAAACAGCTTTTGAAATAGATTATAGGGCTCAAGAGTTAAAAGATAAAATTGATTTATTAAAAGACAAAATAAAAAAAGCTGAAAATAAAATTTAGCTTGGGAGAAACAATATAATGATTGAAACGATGATATTTATTATTTTTATATGTATATTTATAGGGGGAATAACAGGACAAATGTTTAAAGTTCTTCCTTTTATTATGTTATTAGTAGTTGCATTATTTTTTACTTTTGGTATAAAAATATTAGGAATTATTCTTGCTGTGTTACTAAATAATCCTTGGTTAATTCTAGTTCTTTTACTAGGTTATTATTTAAGAAGGAAAAATGCTCCAAAAAGATCAAAAAATAAATTTTACTATTATTCATCAAGTAATTCACAACAGCAACAAAAAGATTTTGAAGAGTTTTTTAAACAAGCTGGAGGATTTAATAATAATTCAGGGAATTATAATGGCAATTGGCAAAATAATAGTTCTTTTCCGCATCAAGGTGCAACAGAAAAAGACTATGAAAATTTAGGTATAAAAAGTGGAACAACAAAAGAAGAGATAAAAAAAGCTTATAGAGACAAGGTTAAGATGCATCATCCAGATAGATACTCAAATGCAACAGAACAAGAAAAAGCTTATCATGAAACAAAAATAAAAGAAGTTAATGAAAGTTATGAAAAAATATCTAAAAGTATTCAATAATTAAACAATAAAAATATTAAATAATATAAAGTTGGATGGTGAGATTGTGAATTTAAAAGCATTAATTTTAGCTGCTGGAAAAGGGACTAGAATGAAGTCAGAACTTCCTAAAGTTATTCATGAAGTGAACGGAGTTCCTATGGTAAAAAAGATAATGGATGTTTTAGAAGAGATAAACGTAGAGAAAAACATTTTGATTCTTGGACATAAAAAGGAGCTTATTTTAGAAGTTTTAGGAGAGGTAGACTATGTTGTTCAAGAGGAACAATTAGGAACAGGGCATGCTATCAAACAAGCTAAAGAAAAATTAGCTGGTTATGATGGTGATGTTATGGTACTTTGTGGAGATACACCATTATTAAGAGCTGAAACGTTAAAAAATTTATATGATTATCACAAAACTAAAGGGGCTACAACAACAATATTAACATCTGTTTATGAGAATCCTTTTGGGTATGGAAGAATAGTTAAAGAGAATGGAAGAGTAGTTTCTATAATTGAAGAGAAAGAAGCAAGTTCAGAAGTAAAAAAGATAAAAGAAGTGAATGCTGGTGTTTATTGCTTTAATTCTAAAGAATTGTTTAAAGCACTAGATAAAATAAATAATAATAATGATAAAGGTGAATATTATTTAACGGATGTTATAGGAATTCAAGTAACAGAAGGGAAATTAATAGAAGCTTACATATTAGAAGATAATGTAGAGATACTAGGGATAAATTCAAAAGTTGAGTTAGCTCAAGCTGGAAAAGTTTTAAGAGATAGAAAAAATATTCAATTAATGGAAGATGGAGTTATTTTAATAGATCCAGCTAATACCTATGTGGAAGAGGATGTTGTAATTGGAAGAGATACAATTCTTTATCCTGGATCTTTAATTCAAGGGAAAACAAAAATTGGAGAAAATTGTAAAGTTTTAGGAAATTCAAGAATTATAGATTGTGAAATCGAAAATAATGTTATAATAGAGAGCTCTGTTTTGGAAGAGAGTAAAATAGAAGATAGAGTAACGATTGGTCCTTTTGCTCACTTAAGACCTAAAACACATCTTAAAGAAGATGTTCATATTGGAAATTTTGTGGAAACAAAAAAATCTACTTTAGAAAAAGGTGTTAAAGCAGGTCACTTATCATATTTAGGTGATGCAACAATCGGAGAAAAAACAAATATAGGTGCAGGAACAATAACTTGCAACTATGATGGTAAAAATAAATTTAAAACAATTATAGGTAAAAATGTTTTTATCGGAAGTGATACTATGCTTGTAGCCCCTTTAGAAATCGGAGAAGGAGCAGTAACTGCAGCAGGGTCAACAATAACTAAGGATGTTCCAAAAAATGGTTTAGGAATAGGAAGAAGTAAACAAGTAATTAAAGAAAATTGGAGGAAAGGGTAAAATGATTAATTCAAAAAATGTAAAGATTTTTTGCGGTTCTTCGAACAAAGAGTTAGGAGAGAAAATCTCTAGCAAATTAGGAATTGAACTAGGTGCAGG
>CAMTJB010000039.1 GCA_947072715.1 uncultured Fusobacteriaceae bacterium
GCAAATAATTGCTCCTATTTTTATTTCTAATATATTATTTTGCTGGTGTATAAACATCATGTAAAAGTCCATCTTTTATAGCTGAACGAACTTTAGTTGCTCTTATCGTTGCTCCTGCCATCTCTATTTCACCAGGTGCATACATCTTTTCCATTGCAACATCTACATTTTTACCTACTGAATATTTTAAAAGTGCTTCATGTTGCTCTTTTATTTTCTGTAAATTAGCATTTTTTAAATAATCGTCACCTTTATAGAAAAGATGTCTAAATTTTGCAGATGTTATCACATCGTCTTTTAATTTATATTCTACAGTTACTTGATTCTCTGCTCCATCTACAAAACTTCCTCTATATGTACCATCTTTGTATACCCCTGCATAGATTGCTGTAGCCATACTTAAAAGTCCTACTATCAATAATTTTTTGTTCATAATATTCCCCCTTTTTTTATTTCCTAATATAAATTATTATACTTAATTTTTAAATGTTTTCCTTTGTCTATTTTCATTTAAACATCTTATATTTTCTATAAGATATATTTTGATAAACAAACTATATCTTATGATATAATACCTTACTATCTTTGTCAACATTTTTTATTCAAAGGAAAACAACAGTAATCTATATACAAAAGGGCTCTTTTGCTATTTATAATATATATCACTATCTTGTCCTTTTTATATTGATTAAAACTATTGGATATGTTACCATGGCAACTGTAATGGTTCAAAAAGAATATATTTTAAGGGTATATAATTGATAGTTTATAATTAATTTATTAACTATCTCGGAAATAGGTTAAATTCCTATGCGGTTCCCGCCACTGTAATGAGGATGAAAATAGCATACCACTGAGAAATCGGGAAGGGCTATTAGTAAAGTGATTCTAAGCCAGGAGACCTACCTTTAAAATTTTCATACTTTACCACGTGGAATGGGAAGTGTAGAAGTTTTTATTATATACAACTAAATTACTATTTCAATAGTTTCATTAGGTATAATTCAGCTTTTATTTTCCCTCCAATTAAAAATTTGGAGGTTTTTTTATGAAAAAATTTATGTCAATTTTATTATTAACTTTTAGTACAGCACTTTTTGCTTTTACTAATTCTCAAGAAATCAACGGAGTTAAATACAACTTTAATTTTGAAAAAGCACCACAAAGAGCTGTAAGTATGTCACAATTTACTACAGAGATAATGCTAAAATTAGGGCTTAAAGATCAAATGGTAGGAACAGCCTTTTTAGAAGAGGAGATACATCCATCTGTTGCTCTGGATTATAAAAAAGTACCTATATTAGCAGATAAATGGCCCTCTCTTGAAGAACTTTTATCTGCAGATCCAGACTTCATTACTGGATGGGAGGTAGCTTTTAAAAAAGGTGTAGACTCAAAAATGATAGTTAAAAATAATATAAATATCTTTGTTCCTCAATCATCTATAGACTTTGATGCAAATCTTGACACTTTATTTAATGATTTTTTAATGTTCGGAAAAATATTTTATCAAGAAGAAAAGGCTAAAAATTATGTTAATTCTGAAAAATCAAGAGTTGAACAAATTAAGAAAAGTGTTATAGGGAAAAAAGAATTTACATACTTTATCTATGATTCTGGAACTGATAAAGCTTTTACTGTTTTTGAAGGATTTACCCCTAACCTTTTAAAATTAATTAACGGAAAAAATATTTTATCAGGAAAAGGTATTAAAAAAACTTGGGGTGAAACAAGTTGGGAAGATGTTATAGAAGCTGATCCAGATTACTTTATAATAGTTGATTACAGCGTGGGAATAAGAGAGGAAACAGACTCTGAAAGTAAAATTAAAGCTCTTAAATCTAACCCTAAATTAAATGAACTTAAAGCTATAAAAAACAATAATTTTATAAGAGTAAAGCTATCAGAAATAGTTCCTGGAATAAGAAATGTAGACTTTTTTGAAAAAGTAGCAAAGGAAGTATATCAAACTAATGAATAAGAAAAATATAATACTTATTTTAATAACTTTATCTATAATCATCTGTATTTTTTGTATAGGATTTGGTTCAGTAAAAATACCCAGCTATAACGTTTCTAAAATAATTATAAATAAAATAACTAATAGTGAATACTTTTCTATTGGCTGGAAAAAATCTACTGAAAATATAATATGGAATGTAAGAGTGCCTCGAGTCATACTAGCTTTTATTACTGGGGCTTCTCTTTCTCTTGTTGGAATAACAATGCAGACCATAACAAAAAATAATCTTGCAGATCCCTATATACTTGGGATATCTAGTGGAGCTTCAGCAGGTGCAGTCTCTGTTATAATTCTTAGTAACTCATATACTTTCTTAAAGTTATTAACAGTAGAGCAAGGAGCTTTTATTGGAGCCCTTATTTCTATCTATATGGTTTTTTTTATAAGCTCAAAACAAATTTTTAATGGAAGTAGTTTAATTTTAACTGGAGTTGGAGTATCTGCTTTTTTTTCAGCCTGTACAACAGTAATTATATATAGTAGTAAAAATAATTCTCAATTAGTAACAGCCATGTTTTGGATGACAGGAAGCTTAAGCTCAGCATCATGGGATGAACTTTTTTATCCATTACTATTTTTATTTCTTATTTTCATTGCAATGATTATTTATTCTTATGAATTAGACATATTACTTATGGGAGATAGTAGTGCAAAAGCATTAGGAATTAATACTGGATGGATAAAACTATTTCTAATAATATTATCAACTCTTCTTACATCAATAATAGTTTCTCTAACAGGAATAATTGGTTTTGTAGGTTTAGTTATTCCACATATTTCAAGAAAAATAATAGGGTATAAACATAAATTTTTAACAATATTTTCAGTTTTTGCAGGAGGTCTCTTCTTAGTTATTTCAGACACCTTTGCTAGAACATATTTTTCTCCAGAAGAGATGCCAATTGGAGTTATAACCGCATTTTACGGAACTCCATTATTCCTTTGGATAATAAGAAAGAACTACTCATATGGAGAAAAAGAATGATCCAAGTAAAAAATCTATCTTATACTCAAAATGAAAAACATATACTAAAAAACATAAATATAGGTATTAAAAAAAACTGCATTACAGGAATATTAGGACCTAATGGATCTGGAAAAACTACTTTTTTAAGACACCTAATAAATGAATTTCCTAGTAAAAATAATATCTTTATTGATGGTGAAAATATAGAAAAAATCTCTAGAACAAATTTTGCAAAAAAAGTATCTTTTGTTGAACAAAACTTTACTGGAATGCAAGAGATGACAATCAAAGATATTGTAAAAATTGGTAGATACCCACATAAAAGAGCTTTCTTTAATTATAGTGGTAAAGATAATATTATTATTAAAAATGTACTTTCCCAATTTCAATTAGAAGAATTAAAAAATAAAAAAGTTAGTAAAGTATCTGGTGGTGAATTAAAAAGAGCCTTTATTGCTAAAGCATTTGTACAACAAAGTGATATAATGCTTTTAGATGAACCTACAAATCATTTAGATATAAAACATCAATTAGATTTAATGGAACTTCTTAAAAATATGAAAAATAAAACAATTATCCTGTCCATTCATAGTATTGATCTAGCACTAAAATTTTGTGATGAAATAATTCTTATGAAAAGTGGAGAGATAATAAGTTCTGGAAAAACTCAAGAAATACTAACTGCTGAAAAAATAAAAGAAATATTTGAAGTAGAAAGTACTATAAAAAATATCGAGAATGAAAATATTATTATATATAAAAATAGCCTATCTAATCTCTCACAATCAAGGGATTAAGACAAAATAAAAAGTTGTCGTGACACTGTCACGACAACTTTTTTTCCCTTATTTCTTATTTTTTATTGTTCTTTTTATGTTATTATTTTTCGTATATTATCTTAAAAAATTTTACATTTTATCCAATTCTTTATTATCCCTATATTGCTCTAAAGCATTTTTTAATTTATCTGGAATAGGAACTCCCAGTACTGAGGCATTTTCAATTATTGATAAAAATTCAGTAGCTACATAAAACATTAGTACTAGGGTTCTTACTCCTACATCTTTAAGAATTAAATCCATCTGAGTTGCTCCAACTACAATTATTAAAATCACTATTTTTTTCCAAAAGCCTTTATAAGCACTTTTAGAATTTATATTCTTATTTTTATACCCCTTTATCAACCCTGTAATATAATCCAATGCCATCATCACTAAAAGTGCTCTAAACAATGTATCAAATCCACCAACTAAATAAATTGTTAAGCTTATCCAACTTGTATAAATCATTGCTAAATAGCTTTTAGCTAAACTAATCATTATTTCTCCTACTTTATTCTCAATATACTTTTATCTCTTTTATAGAAAATAAGATATTATTTTATTTAGAACCGGATAAAAATTTTCTATTGGAATATCTATATTACTGTAATTATTAGGAATCTTTAACCAACTTTCTCTAAACTCATCCCTTTCTTTTTTCATTTCTTGAGTTTCCTCAATATCTCCTCTTAAAACTGCCTTATCATATAAATCAAGAGCTTTAAATTGATTTTCTCTTTCTAGTCTTGCTTTTTCTTTTTCACTTTCGATAGTAAGAGTACCTTCTTCTATATAATCATTTCTTGTTTTATCTAAAATTTCACCATTCACTATTTTTTGATTTATATAATCGTAAGTTATAATTTTTCCATCTTTTAAAATTTCATTATAGGCTATTGTTCTTTGTCCTCTTTCTAATTTTTCTTCTTCTGTTGCTTCTCTAATACTATCAGTCTCTAGTATATAAGTTATGAAATGTGGCAAATTTTCCCCTTCATATTCTAAAGCTTTTCCATCGTAATCTTTTATATAATCTTTTTTTCTTTTTTCAAAAACTCCATAAACTAAGCTTAATCCTAATTTTGCGTTTTCTTTATCTAAATATATAAACATAACTCCCCCTTTTTAGCTTAATCTTTTCCAAATATTGATTGTATAGTATTGTGGCATAATATTAATTGCTTCTCCACTTCCTACCTCTCCTATAACGATATTATGACCATGTTGTCCCGAATAATGAATTCCTGGTTGTGATCCCCCAGTATTCTCTCCTCCTGCATTTAGTGGACCTCCCTGAAATACATCTGAAACGCTATATGGTCCATTAGTTGTAGATTGCCCTTTATAATTAAATCTATTAGCCCCATGATTATGCGCAGGTTGAGTATGGGCATGTGCATCTTGTGTATGGTTATGATTCCCTTGTTGGTCTGTCCATCCACTATGATTATGTTTTGGCATTTGAGCTACTGTTAAACTAAAAGAGTTTCTCCCTCCTAATTGTCCTGTTGCTCCACTAGTTCCATACAAAAATCTTTCCTCTATCTTACTCCAAGTTGTTCCTGGAAACATTAAAGCGGGATTATTTGTATTATCTAATAATAGTAATGCTCCTATAGGAATTAATCCTTCCCTTGCAGGAATAATACTTATAGTCCCTGTTCCATCAATATTTATTCCATTTCCTATCTTAACTCCACCAATTGCTGCTGTATTAGCAATTGGCAAAATATATTTATTTGCTCCTACAGCGATTCCATCAAGTTTTATCTTGTCTTCCTTTGACATATGACCATTTTCAATAGTTGAAGCCCTTTTAACTATGTGATTACTAACTTCTTCTTGTCTTTTTCTTGCATCTTCATCGATTTTTTCAAAGTTTTCATTTTGATCTTTTTCTACACTATAAAATTCATTCTCTTCTGGAAGATGCAATTTTAAAAAATTTGTTTCTTTACTCAATTTCTATTCCTCCTATCTTCAAAAACTCTCATATCAAAAAGTTGCTTATGTGTATAATTTTTCATATCACTATGTCTAAGTATTTTTAATTCTCCATGGGTATTGTATCTAAATATAAATTCATAAGTTAGATGAGCAGGCTTATTTAATTTAATCATCTCTTCATAATTCTTTAAATTTTTAGGTACTCCTACTTCACTTACAAACTTAATATTAAAATGATATTTATCAAATAACTCCTCTATCTCAATTTTTCCATTATTAAAAATCAGACTTTGCTCTTTTAAGAATTGAGGTGTACACCCCCCTTTAGATTGCAGTGTATATACCACTCTGTCAATTCTATCTTCCAAAGTGTATAAAGAGTTATATTCTAAGCCCATGAAATCTTCATATTTTTTTATTGTTTCTTCACTTGCACATACTATTATTGCATCATTCTCAAATTTTGATATCTCATCTCTCGTTGAATCAAACTGATCTTCAAGGCTTAATGAAAAATCTTTTGTTAAACTATTTCTAGCAACTTTACTAATCTTCTTTATCAGTGATTCCATTTACTATCACCTCATTTAATCTAACTAAAAACTCAACATCAACTTCTACATTGGATGAAATACCATTCAGTTTTAAGTTAACTACATCTAAAACTCCTTCTACACTCAAAATTAGATTATTAATTTTTGAATAAGAAATTATAGTTTTATTCTCTGAAGTTCTATAACTCAACTTATCTGTAAGTAATGCAATTTTTAAATCTGCTATTATTTTTTCCCTTACCACATTAATATCATAGCCTACAGACAAAATAACTTCTGAAGTTATATTTAATAAAAATGATGAGAAAGAGATAACTGAAACATCTGCTCCTATAGGTCTTCTATTATCTTCAATATAGTTCTTTACATCTTCTATAAGCTCATGAGAAGCAATATCATTATTTATATCTGAAACAATTACTTTAACTGTTCCTGCTCCATTCCATAGAGGAATAACTTCAACCTTCCCAACACCATTAACAGACTTTGCCCATTGATAATAATCGTTTATATTTCCACTATGAGCTGGTTGTCTTATTTTTATTTTTGCTCTCTCTATAAGACTTTGATTACTTTCTGTTTCATATCCACCTTCGCAAGAAATTTCATTAACAACTGAATAAACATCTGAATTAATTATTTCAAAACTTGTTATATCTCCTATAGCGCAATTTCCTATTACCCCTGGAGTTAAACATTCTATTTTTATAATTCCTTTCCCTACTGAATCTAAATATAAATTATCCTGAGTAGCATATTTAATTGCATTTCTACTTATTAGAATAAATCCTCTTGGAATTTTTGCTCCTATTTTACCTGTAATAGTTACTTCTCCTATTGCTTTAGAATTTGATAACCTATCAACTCCAAATACCTCGGCATGTTTATCAACATAGATATCCTCTGTAGCCGTATCTATAAATGCCTGATTTCCCCACCATGACATATAATCATATAATTCACTTATACCAAGTGAACACATGGAAGCAATGTCATAAACAAAAGTTCCTTCAAGCTTTGACCAAGCGCCTTTTAAACCATTTAAAATATTATTTTTTATTTCTATTAAACTTAAATACTTCATTGTATAACAACTCCTTCTTGCTCTATTTTTCCATATATAGTTTCTACAGAAAAATTTATAGTTAAACTATTAGTCTCATTGTTATAGTCAAAAACAAAATCACTAATCACAAGAATATAAGGGTTTACAAGAAGAGAGTTTTTTAATTCCTCTATTAACAATACTTCTTTGGTAGCTTTATTATAGACAGTTCCTATATATGTATTTAATTCATTACCATAAGATTCAGAATAAATCTCATACTTATTTAATTCTGTTTTTAATGATTTAAATATCCAAACTTTTAAAGCTTCATTTCCTTCTAAGACAATAAAATCATTGTTTTCCACTAAAGGCTCTCCTGTCTCAAAGTCAATAGCTAACTCCCTAAAAAGCTCCATCTCCTCTTGTTTATATTCTTGTGTGGTCCCATTTATTAAATTTTCAAACATTAAGCTCCACCTTCTTCTGCACTACTTGGCATTCTTGTTATTCTATCTACAACTACATAAACTTTTCCAACAATTATTGCTAAAACCTCTACATCTTTAACAAGAGTATCTGTAAACCATAACCCTCCACTTGTTTCATAAGATCCTGTATTCTCTGCAGTTCCTTTTCCTGTTAAAC
>CAMTJB010000040.1 GCA_947072715.1 uncultured Fusobacteriaceae bacterium
AAAATCTGAGAATTTCCTAATAGACAAAATAAATTTAATCCATTTTTTATTTGAGATTATAATGAAATGGACCCAGATTTTAAATATAATTTTGATATAGCAGCATCAATTATTTGCTCATTAAACATTTCAATTATTTTAAGAATATTTAAAAATGTGCTATTGAAATCCTTTATTTCTATTTGTATTTTTTCACCATGAACAACTGAATGTCTATTTTTTAATAAATCTGCATCTATATAATTCGATTTGGTTTCATAGGGTGTATAATCTAATCCTATACTTAATAAAATCTCCTTAATCACAAGAGATGTAGGATTTGACTCTGTTTGAATTACGGGGTTATCTTGTGTATATTTAACCTTAAACCTTTTATCATAATAATCGTCTAAAAATTTATCAATGAAATTTTGATTGACAGAGACTCTATTTGAGTCAGAAATACCTCTGAAATTTTTGTCAAAGAACAATGATGAAAAATTATTTGTCAATGAATCCAATTTTAGATTCTGAGATGCTACATGAACTACATAGTAGTTTGCAGCCTGTTTAATAAATCCTTCAAAATGAGCACTTAAAATGGCAATACCTACTCTTGCAAACATAGGATTTTTTGTAGAATTGACAAATAATTTTATATCAATCAACTCTTTTCTTCTCCAAACTAAATCTTTATCTAGTAAATTCTGTAATTTATCTACTGTTCTAATCTTCACAAACAAACCACTCCCTACTAAATTTTACCAACTGCGCCATTCTATCTAGAGCTCTAGTGCCTGGACGCATTGAAAAATCATAGGAAGCATGTGAGTATATTTGCTTAATTTTATTTTCTAATAATGAAATGTTATTTTGCCAATACTCCAAATTATTATACACTCCTGGAACAATAGCCTCAAATGAACTTAATAAAGTAGCACCGGTGAATTTATTACTTTTATAACGCTTGAATACATCTTCACCTAAACATCTATATAATAAATCAAATATAGCATCAAACTTTTCTTTATCTACTAAATTCAATAAGCTGCCTGCCATGGCAAATTTTTCTAATTCTTCCGTTAAAAAGGAGTCAACATTTCTGCTTTTATTTATATTATTAAGAAAATCTTCTGAAAAATTAATATATAATAAGTACCTAACTACAATTTCTAAATCATATCTTTCTTCTGTTTTTGTGTCTGACAATGAAAAACAATTCTTAAAATTATTTGTTTCTGACATATCTAATAACATTTGATATAAAGAAGGATTAATCATAATTAGGAGGCAATTTCTCAATTCTTGAGGAGAAAGATGTGTTCCTCCTGTATTTAGTCTCTGAAACATTTCATATTTTGAAGTATCACTGTCTGCTGATTCTTTAATAATAGTAAAATTCAATTTTTCACGTTTAAATGTAATTTTTTGTTCTTCTGAAAACAAATCATGATTATCCCAACGTACTCCTTCTAAAGAAGGTAAAAATTTGGTTTTACTTAATATTAAAGGCTCATAAATTTCACCATTATCTTTTTTTAATACTTGTAAAAATTGTAATATTGTAGACAATCTTTGTTGTCCATCAATAACATCCCATTTTCCATTTAATTTTTGTGCTACAAAAATAGGAGGAATTGGTATTCCCAATAAAATCGACTCAATCAATTTAGTTTTTTGTTCAGAATCCCATCTAAAAAACCTTTGAAATTCTGGATGAACATCTAATTCATTGTCTTTGTATATATTCATAATCTCACCAATTGACATAGGGTATGAATCCACAACAATTTCATTACGTTTTGCTGATATTTCTTCTCTTAAGCTCATAAATATACTCCTCCTAAATTAAAATTATTTTATTCTTTTCAATCTTCTTTGCTGCATTTTTTTCCATATTGTTCTGCACTTACTGCAAATAATAGGGTCTATATTTAATATATTTATTAATAATTCTTTATCAACTACATCTAATGCTTTTTCAATGTCATCACCATTTCTAACAATGTTATCAACATATTCAAGTAATTCTTTTTTCAATTTTTCAGGTATGCTCTTGATTATAGGTATCATTATATTTCCTACTTCACTGGGAAGTATCTCTAAAACCCCACCACCATAGCTTCTACCACATATTTCTGTAAATGCAAATGAAATGCTGTTATAGTATGAAAGTAATACAATCTCATGATCTACATCTTTTGAAAACTTTATTCTATGCATGGTATCAGTAGATACTGCATCACATGAGTTTAAAACAAACTTTGGATAGAGATTATTTCGTCTTAAAAAGAATGCATCTGGAACCCAAATAGAAGGAATTATATACCATCTGTCTCTTATTGAACATTTATATCCTCTATTTTCCTCATTTGCCTCCCCTTCGGATATATAATTTCTTTGTCCTTGTAAATAATCTTCATAAGGTATATTTTTAAAATTAATAAGTTTAGATTTTTTACCACTTTTTACATTGTCATTATGGTCTTCTTCAGTAAAGTAAATACCTTTTGCGTGTGAACTACGACCAATTAATGGAAGAGTTACATTGCTCAAGTCATATTCCTTTTCTGTTGTTTCATCAATCGAAAAGAAATCATTATTTCCAGTGGTTATTCCTACATTGATAATACCAAACTTAGAGAACTCTGTAAATCTATTATCCTCACGAATCCCCTGTAATAATTTAACATATTCATGTTTAATAAAGTACTTAGTCCATTTTTCTTTTACATGACTTAATTTTTGAAATCCATTAGAATTTAAATTTAAAGTATCAAATCCTGTTAAGTCTTCCATCTCTATAATACGTATGCCTTTTTCTGCCTCTCCTTTTTCACCTATAAATACGACTACCTCTTGCTCCACTGGGAATACAAGTTTTTCGAAAGTGATAAGAGTTATTTTTGCAAATTGGGTTGATAAAAATACCCTTAAGTCTTCAGCATAAGCAACCTGTAGTATCTCTGCTGGAATGATAAATGCTATTTTCCCATTATCAGAAAGCATTTTAGTACAAGCAACAATAAATGCTACCCATGAGTTGATCAATTTATTTGCTTTCATTCCTTGTTCAGTAAGAATTTTAGACTGCAACTCTCTTTGGTGTTCTGTTAAATATTGGTATCTGATATAAGGTGGATTTCCTATAACTAAATCATACTTTTGTCCATCTTTATTAGTATCATAAAAATCAAAAAAATCACTACATTTGATTTCTGTATTTCCATATTCATTAAAACCTTCTGAAACCTTTGCGGCTTCTTTTTCATCAATTTCTACAGCAGTCAACCTATCAAGGCTTTCTATTTTCCCAGCTTTTTTTAGACTTTTTAAGAAAATTCCATCGCCGCAACTAGGCTCTAATATACTACGAATATTTTTAGAAGCAAAAAGATTAACCAATGCATCCGATAATTGTAATGGTGTGTAGTAAGCACCCCTTAATTTTTGTTCTGAACTATCATTTTTGAGCCTCATCATTCCACCTCCTTAAAAATTTTGTTTATAAATTTGTGTTATTATGTCTTCAATATTTTTTATAATAGACTCTTTTCTTCTATTCAAAACTATTTCAACTCGTTTTTCATGATTTATTGCTAACGTTGTATTAATCTCATATATTTCCTGAGAGAGAGAAACAACTTTATTATGTGATATCATATGTTCCTCATTTGAAAAATCTAATTCTATAAAAGGTATTGTAGGTAAGGTCTGTGTACCCCTTGCTACAAAACCTCCTTCAAAGTCACTGCCCACTAAAGAAATAATTTTTTCTGAAATTGGATGTGATAACCATGCTTGTATATACTCCAATGCATATGGGCTACTATTTTTATTACTAATTGCACAGTAACCTGCTGTTCCACCAGAAGAAACCAATATATCATGCGTATCATAAATATACATAGCATTTTTACGCAGGATACCAACTATTAATTTTGTTGTATTTGTAAAGGCTCGAAGAGCTTGTGTACGTCCATATTGATACCATGTGCTTTCTGTTGCATTCGGAACATCTCTAGTTCCAAAATTCGATACACATTTGGGAACTAACCTACTATAATAATGTTCTAAATATCTATATGTTTCAGGATAAGAAGATTTCATAGTCTCTAATGGTATAAGGATTCCATCTGAATCGTATGGAAATATAATTTTCTTATCAGTGCTCAAGTAACTATATGTATTTAAACCTTTTTCATTTTTTTTAGTAGGCTTAAAATATGGTCTTAATATGGATTTTTCTATTTTAAATGATACCCCATCTCTAATAATCTCATAATAATTTTCTGTCTCTCTTTGAACTTCATTCAACGAAAACCAATAGACGGCTGGCCGTCTTTCAGCACTCGTCTGTATTCCATTATATATATTAACATATTTAGATAAAGGTACTGAGTGCTTTTCGAGTTTTTTTAATCTTTTTAAAAAATCAATATCTGTACTCAATTTCCAAGGTAATCCGTTTAACAACTGAATGTTTAAGTCTATACTGTTTGTGTTACTACCTAACCAAAGACTTTCGATTGACTTAACATACGAGTATTTGAACTCTGTTTGAGGACTTTTTTGAAGTAACATAATTGCACTATAAATTGTTTTATCTTTAAAAAGTTGAGTATCACCAAAGTCATCCAGTCTAACTAGAAATTTATTTTTAGCAATTATCTCTCGTAATTTTACCCCTGAACCTATTTTATAAAATTTATTTGGGATGATATAACAAACATACCCATTCGATTTAACTTTTTTTAGTGCTTGTTCTACAAAAACAAAGTATTTATCAAATTGCTTGTGTGTTGATTTATAGTTTTTTTTATAAAGTTTGAATTCTGCCTTTGGTAATAAAGTATGCATTCCTTGTGTACTCACATATGGAGGATTTCCTATAATTACATCAAAAGACTCTTGGAAAACACTTCCCCAATCTAGTGGAGCCATTGCTATAAGATCATCATCTGATAATTTTTTATTACATATATCTTCATTTGAAATAAGAGCATTCCCATAAAAAATATTTTGTGACATATCTGGTAATATAGGAACTACACCGTGCACAGAATGTTCTGTTTCATCCTCAATTAATTTCACTACCAATGAGAATTTAGCTACTTCAACTGCATGAATATCTATATCAATTCCATAGATACAGTTTATTAATATGTTCTTTTTTTCTTCCAATGGTAATTTATAATTACCATTATCAAGTTCAATTAAATGAGAAATATCATGTTTAATATACCAATTCACACAATACATCTGCATATAATCAAAAACTTCCTCAAGGAAAATGCCAGATCCACAGGCTATATCTGAAATTTTTATACTTAATATTTCTAATGGAGTCTTATCAATACAAACCCTTGATAATGTCTCTTCAACCATATATTTCACTATTTCAGTAGGTGTTGTAACTACTGAACGATTAGCACAATCTTTTTTAGGCTTTAGGATAATAGTATTGTTTTCCGTAATACTAAGTTGTTCTGTAAGAAACAACTCATATATTTTTCCTAATAAATTAGGCTCAATTATATTGAACATGTATGGACTTTGTGGATAATATAGACTTGTTATTATATCAGTGATAATAGAATTGTTTAAATCAAAAATAATATTTTCACCAGTAAAGAGTTCCGAATTATATTTTTTATCTGCTGCACGAAATAATTCCTCTAATTTTTTTTGTAGCTGAGAAGGATCACTGATTGTTTCTTCCAGTTTATAATAAACAGGCAAATTTTTATCTTCACATATTCTTAGAAATATGATTTTATTTATAAAACTTTGGACAATATCATTTAACACTTCTAATGACTGGTATTTAATATTTTTATTATAAAGTTCATTGCTTAAAGCAACTCGCCATTCATTAATTTGTTTTAAAAACAGTTCATCTACCTGTTGCCTTTGACTGCCCTCTGAAACAAAATGCTTCTTTATCATGTTTTCAAAATCTCCTGAATATAGAGTGTCACGAGATACAAGTGAAGCTATTTCATCAAACTTATCGATAAATTCAGTATAGTAATAAGTACGATACCTCGCAGTACTGCTATTATCACTGTCTTTAGGAACAAAAGTAGTATCATATATGATAAAATATTCAAAGTTAGTCAGTATTGATAGGCTATGTTTTGCATTCCAACCATATTTTCTGCATTGGAAAGCGGGTGAACTCCCATTAAAAATATCTACTGATGGCTTCTTTGCCTCTACAAATATTTTAGAAACACCCCTAAGGGTAAGTGTATAATCTGGTCTATCTGACTGTGTTGAATAATTTTCGCCCACAATTTCTCTATATTGAGGTGCCTCCCCTTTCTCATTTGATACATCCCACCCTAGTAATTTTAAAAAAGGATCAATATACTCAATCCTACATTGGTGCTCATTATATGAATTTTTATTATCTTTGTAATAGTTTATATTATCACTAAATTTTTGAACTAAAAACTTTAATTTTTCTAAATCAAACATTACTATCACCAACTTTACGTTTATCATTTGTAGGTTTTTCTGCATCTTCCGGTATAATCCAGATTCTACTCAGCCTTACTACTCCTTTTATGCGATTTTCTTTACATAATATTTGAATTTGTCTTTCTGTAATACCCCATTTTAGAGCAAGTTCTTGCACTGTAATATATCCCTTCATTTTAAACACCTCAATAGATTTTTTTAACTTATCAATCTTCTAACATTATATTCGTTTAAACGAACATTGTCAAGTGAATTGCATATGATAGATAAAATCTTAGAATTGAAAAGCAAATTAGCACTATTTATGAAATAATGTTTAATATAGAAAGATTTTCTTCTTGCAACAGAATAAAATTAATTAGGTAAATATTAATATGTAATCTAAATTCCCATAAGATTACAACTAGGTTGAAATTCCACTGGAATTTAGAGTGTTTAGTGGTAAGTTTTTTGAAATAATATTCAGACTTTTTTACTGCAATAATCACTTATCAAAATTATTATACATAATATTTTTGATAATTTTCATGAAGAAATAAGGGCTTTCGCCCCTACTCCAACAACCCTTCCTCTAAAAAACTATAATAACTATCTTTACTTACTATAATATGGTCTAAAACCCTAACATCAAACATACCTAAGGAAACTTTGAGTTATTTCTATATCATTTCTTGATGGTTTAAGATTTCCTGATGGGTGATTATGTGCAAGTATGACTGATTTGGCTCTTAAATCTAGGACACTACTTAATAAATTTTGTGGATTACTTGCTATATGTGTGAATTCACAACTAAGGACACTTTCGGCTATTTCCCTTGGATAAACTGCACTTCTATCAATTGTATCTTTAAATAAAGCTTCTGTTTTTAATTCATCAGATCACAATAAAAAAATATAATTATGTATCTCATGAAGCTTTCTTTGATATTGATAAAATTAGAGCATTTATAAAAAAAAATGTCCTTAGACTTAAAATCTAAAGACACCGATTTGATTAAAAACGTTTTTAATACTTTTATTGATAAAATTAAAATAGATAATGATTCAATTTACATTTCAATCAATCTCTATTTTGTGGACATGGATAGTGGTGGTGGAAGTGGCGGGAACATCTATCTTGGTGGTCTTTTACCTCTGATTTTAATAGGTTTAGATACTTATATTTTATATAAGTGTGTAACATATGTGTATTTTTGACTTTTTGAAACGGTCTCTGGTCTTAGTTTTTTTAATTCTTCTTTTATTATAAAAAAAGCCCCAAAGGGCTGAGGTTGAGGATTATTTACGCTTAAACCACAATATTGCTAAAATGAAAATTGCAATTGCTAAATTTCCATCAATGGCAATATTACTGATGTAAATGTTCATCATCATACCTCCTGTAGTTTTGTGTGTTCTACCTTGTTCAAGGGTAGAAGAAAGGCTCTCAACAAGTGAGAGCCTCTATCTGAACTTGAACTACTTACACA
>CAMTJB010000041.1 GCA_947072715.1 uncultured Fusobacteriaceae bacterium
TTAAAACATAAGAAGCTAAATTATGCGACGTGAAAATATGCTATCCAATGAAAAATTAAAAAAAATTATAGAAGTAGAAAAAAATGATGTTATAAATAAGTATATAGTTAGAATAGCCAACTCTACATGTGCTATTTCAGCAGGGTCAAAAGCTATAATAGAGACAGTTGAAAAACTAAAATGTGAGAGTATAAAAAATATAAAAACAGGTTGCATGGGTTTCTGTTATTGTGAACCGACTGTGGAAGTGGAGTTTCCAACAAAAGAGAGAGTAATGTTAGGAAATGTAGATGAAAAAATAATATTACGTGTAATGGAGTTATTAGAAAAAAACACTGCTTATGCTACCTTTACAGAGGAGCTAAAGTATCAGATTGTTCAACCTAAAAAATTAGAGCAAAAAGTAGTTTTAGAAAATTGCGGAGTAATAGATCCTTTAGATATAAAATCAAGCTTACTTTATAATAGATATCAAGCATTATATAAGTCTCTTACTACTTATGAACCAAAAGAGATAATAGATATAGTTAAGAAATCTAAGCTTAGAGGAAGAGGTGGCGCGGGATATTATACAGGTAAAAAATGGGATATAATTTCGAATAATCTTGCTACGCCTAAATATGTAGTATGTAATGCAGATGAGGGAGATCCAGGTGCTTTTATGGATAGAGTAATATTAGAGAGTGACCCACACTCAGTACTAGAAGCAATGGCTATTTGTGGATATGCAATTGGATCTTCAAAAGGCGTTATATATATAAGAATTGAATATCCTCTTGCTGTGGAAACTTTAAAGATTGCAATTAAACAGGCTAAAGAGATAGGAATTCTAGGCGATAAAATATTTGGAACAGATTTCAACTTTGATATAGAACTAAAGTATGGTGCTGGTGCTTTTGTATGTGGAGAGGAAACAGCACTTATTCAATCTATGGAAGGTAAAAGAGGTGAACCGAAAAGTAAACCTCCATATCCTGCAGAAAAAGGTTATTTAGAATGTCCTACTAATGTTAATAATGTGGAGACTTTTGCCAATATAGGCAAAATAATTTTAAATGGATATGAATGGTTTAATACAATGGGAACAGATAAAAGTTCAGGAACTAAAGTCTTTTCACTTGTTGGGAAAATAGCAAAGCCAAGTTTAATAGAGGTCCCTATTGGAACTAAATTAAGAGACATTATTTTTGAAGTTGGTGGAGGAATAAAAAACAATAAAAAATTTAAAGCTGTTCAGACAGGGGGACCTTCTGGAGGCGCTTTATGTGAGAAGGATTTAGATATAGCTATAGATTATGAAACTCTTATTGCTGAGGGAACAATGATGGGATCTGGCGGAATGATTATTATGGATGAAGATAACTGTATGGTAAATATAGCTAAATTTTATTTAGAATTTACAAAGGATGAATCATGTGGAAAATGTACTCCATGTCGAATAGGAACATCTAAGTTACACAAATTAATAGAGCAAGTTACACAAGGAAAAGCAACTTTAGAAACTCTTGATTTAATAGAAGAACTTTCTATAACAATAAAAAGAGCTGCTTTATGTGGATTGGGGAAAACAGCTCCTAATCCTGTACTATCAAGTATAAGAAAATTTAAAGATGAATATTTGGAGCATATAAATGATAAATACTGCAAATCTAGAGTATGCAAAGAGTTAGTAAGTTATACTATAATTGAGAAAGATTGTGTAGGTTGTGGAACTTGTTTTAGACAATGTCCTGTAAAAGCAATTAGTGGAGACAGAAAAAATGGTTATGTGATAGATAAATCTAAATGTATAAGATGTGGACTATGTTTTGCAAATTGTAAATTTAGTGCTATTAAGGTGAGTGGTAATAATGAAAAAAATTAATTTAACTTTAAATGGAGTTATGGTTCAAGGAGAGAGTAAAGATACAATACTAGAAACAGCTAAAAAGCATAACGTTAGAATACCACACTTATGTCATTTAAAAATAGATTCTATCTATACTAATGATTGTGCATCATGCCGTATTTGTGTTGTAGAGGTTGATGGTAGAGATGGACTTTATCCCTCGTGCTCTACAAAAATTTGGGAAGGGATGAATGTTACTACTAACAGTGCTGAAATAATGAAAATTAGAAAAAACGTTTTAGAGCTCATATTAGCAAATCACCCTAAGGATTGCCTAGTATGTAGAAAATCAGGTGATTGTGAATTGCAAAAGCTTTCTAATGAGATGAGACTAAAAGAAATAAGATATGAATCTGAGCTTAGAGGCTTAAAAAAAGATGTATCTTCTGCAATAATAAGAGATATGGATAAATGCATAATGTGTAGAAGATGTGAAACTATGTGTAATAATGTGCAAAGTTGTAATATTCTTTCAGGTATTAACAGAGGAAGTAGCGCAATAGTCTCTACAGAGTTTAATAAAAAGCTTTCAGATACTTATTGCACCTTCTGTGGACAGTGCGTTGCAGTTTGTCCTGTGGGAGCTCTCACAGAGCATGACTACACTTGGGATGTTATAAATAGTATTGCAAATAAAGAAAAAATTGTAGTTGCGCAAATAGCACCTGCTGTGAGAGTTGCACTAGGAGAAGAGTTTAATATAAAAATAGGAACAAATATAGAGAAGAAAATTGTGGCATCATTAAAAAAACTTGGTTTTGACTACGTGTTTGATACATCATGGGCTGCAGACTTGACAATAATGGAAGAGGCCAGTGAATTAAAGAACAGACTAATTAGACATTTTCAAGGTGATAAAGATGTAAAATTACCACTTCTTACATCATGTTGTCCAGCTTGGATGAATTTCTTAGAAGATAACTTTCCAACTTTAACAGAGGTACCTTCTACAGCTAAGTCACCAATGCAAATGTGCTCATCTGTTATAAAAAATATATGGGGACCTGAAAAAGGATTAGAAAAGAAAAATATTGTAGTAGTATCTATCATGCCTTGTCTTGCTAAAAAATATGAATCTCAAAGAGAAGAGTTTATTCATGAGAGCATTCCAGATACAGATTACTCTATTACAACAAGAGAGCTTGCTCATATGATAAAATCTTCAGATATTGATTTTGAAAATTTAGAAGATGAAGAGTTTGATTCTCCTATGGGAAGTTATTCAGGAGCGGGGGTTATATTTGGAAGAACTGGTGGAGTTATAGAGGCGGCCACTCGTACTGCTTATAAGTTTATAACAGGAGATGAATTGGAAAACCTTGAGTTTACATCTATGGAAGGAACTAAAGGAACAAGAATTTCAGAAATTGATATAGCAGGAAATAAGATTAGAATAGGAATAACTCATGGATTAGGAGAAGCTAGAAAATTACTAGAGAAGATTGAAAGTGGAGAGGAATTTTTACATGCTATAGAGATAATGGCATGTAAGGGTGGCTGTGTTGGAGGTGGAGGACAACCTTATACACATGGAAACTATGAAATTATAAAATCTAGAATGAAAGCTTTGTCTAATATAGATAAAGGACTAACAATAAGAAAATCACATGAAAACCCTGACGTAATTGCTATCTATGATAAGTATTTGGGAGAACCATTATCAGAAAAAGCTAAAGAGCTATTACATAGTCATAAGAAGTCATAAAAGAGTAATTAAAGGCTATTATAAAATATTATTTAATTATTTATAAGTTTTATAAAATATGGTGGAGGAATACATTAAAGTATTTCTCCACCATATTTTATTATAGCATTATATGCTTATGATAAATGACAGGTAATAGATAATATGATTATATATACTATCTATTAGGTAAACAAGTAAATATACTTATTATCCAAGCATCTAGCTTTTTCTTTTCATAACACATAACATCGAACATCTCTGGATTAACTAATTGAAATTGTTCTTTGAATAATTTTAGATTTAATTCTTTCATATTATTATCTCTTTTTATTTTTAAGAAAACATCAGTTATCTCATTAGGTTTATAAGGCATGAATTTTTTACCTAAAGCAATAGGCATTCCTGATTTTGTTAATTTGTTATTTTGACAAACTGCAATAGCAGCCTTTCTAACGTCAAAAACTTTATCAGATAAAGCAAGTTCAATAGTTTTATCTTTTAAATTTCTAAACTCCTCTTTATTTAAATCAAAATTACTTACTGATTTATTTAAAGCTTGTAGCCTTCTTCTATATGATGTTTTACATTGTAGCTCAACTAAAATTTTAGCTACTGCTTGTTCTCTTGCTCCCATGTGTTATCCTCCAATAATATATTAGAGATATCTTAATTGTACAACTTTTCCTAGGTTTTTAAGAACAGTTTCTAACTCTGATATCATATTTAGTTTTATATTGAAATCTATTGGAAAATCAGGATTTTGATGTGCTGAATTAACAGCTGTTCCTGCCCATATATTAATATGTGTAGCTTCATAAAGAAGCATTCTCGCAACTATATAAGCACCATTATTTTCAGGCAATAATTCTGATTTCTCATTGTAGACTTCTTTTAATAATTTTATAGTTTGATTAATTGTTATAAGTCCCTCTGTAACTAAATCTACACCTTCTAGATGTCCTATAGGTGGCACTTCTGAACTTAAGTAATCTTTTAAATCTAAAATAATATCCTTACGGAATTCTTTTGCAACTATATTTGCAGTAGTTCCTCCAGAAAGAATAGTTTTTCCCTTTGCAGCTTTAATGTTACTAAATAGATATTTATCATTTTCAGGATTCCCTGGTGGTCCTATAAATATATCTAAATGTTTTAAAGATTGCAATTTTACTGCAAGTACAGTTGTGTCATCACCAGGTTGATTTGCATATAGTTCATTACAAATCCCTAGAAGATCTGTACAAACTTGTCCTGCAAATTTTTTTAAAGATATAATTCTAAGGAAATCATTAATACTATCCCATTGCCACCCTAAATTTAGTCTTTGCCCAATACCTGCATGAACTGCTCCATCTGATACAACAGCAAGAAGATCATCAGGCTCTAATAAAAAACTAGATTCTAGAATTGTTTTACCATTAATTATTCTAGATTTTTTTTCTACAGTAGAATCTTTACCATTTTTAAAAAGAAAAAATGCTGGATTATCATACTCCACAATAGAGCACTCTCCATTATTATTCATTTTTATTATAGTGAAGGTAGAGTATGCTAAATTTCTTACTTTGCATTCAGGAAGTGTATTTGCAATAGTATCTATTGTTTCATCTATTGTAGCTCCTTCTTTTAGCATTGTAACTGCTATTTTTGAAGTAAGAGTTGCTAGTATATTGGCTTTGACCCCACTTCCTAATCCATCAGATAGAACAATTATAATTCCATTATCAGTTTTAACAATTTCTACATTATCACCACAAAGTTCTTCACCTTTTTTGTTAATACTCTTATGAGATACATCTATGAAATAATCCATTATAGATTACCTCCCTCTTCCCTAAAGACATCTTTTAATTTATTAAGAGCAACTTTTGTTTCAGCTGTAGTCTCCCCTAATAAACTTGCTATCTCCTGTGCAACTCTCATCTGTTTTTCAATTACTCCTTGAGTAATTTTAAGTGTATTTTCAGTAAGTATTTTTAAGTTTTCTTTTCTCTCCACCTCTTCTGTTAAATCTTTAAGAATAATCATTAACGCATCTTGATTTTCCATGTAAGTAACACTTAACCCCATATGAAGAGAGTAAGTTGGAAAGTGAATTTTTTCCCATAAAATATTTTCTTTTTTCAATAAAAGATTTTGAAGTTTCCCTAGACTAAGGATAGTTCCGATTCCATTTTCTCTTATTTCATTAGGAGTAATACCAAAGTATCTACTAAAAGCAGAGTTAGCATCAATAACATCTAATTTATTATCTAAAAGAATTATGGCATTAGGTGCATTTTCAAATATTTCATTAGATAATCTTTCGGCTTTATTTCTTAGATGATGAATACACATATCTAAATGAGACATTCCTTGAAATATAGATATAGCATTCTCTCTACATGTATCATAACCACAACCTGCACAGTTTAATTCATCTGAAAGCTCATTTTTACCTAAAGACTTAAGTATTTCATGTAATTGTTCCTCTGTTGGCATCTCTTCATTAATTTTTTTAGAAATATTAACTTTAGAAAAATTAAACTCAGGATTCTCTAGCTGAGTTCCTTTACTAGGATCTAAAGTTTTTAAAAACTCAATTATATTTTGTAGTCTTGAGAAAGTAGAGTTTGTAGCAGTAGAACCTCCTGGTCCCCCAATACAACTTTTTTTACAAGCACTTGTCTCAATACAACAGTTTTCAATATTTCCATTAATAATCTCTTGAAATATCTCTTTACACTCATCAATTCCATCTACTCTTATGAAAGTTAATCCTTTTTTTCTTATATCTTCAGAGATACTATCTAGTATCCCACCTACAAGAGGATATTTTCCTCCAAATTTACTTCCACTTTTATCTGGTTCCATATCTGGAAGAGTATTATAATCTATCCCCTCTTTTTCAAATAATAGAAGTATCTCATCAAAAGTAAGTACAGCATCAATTATATCTTTATTAGAATCCGAGGAGGCTTCAGACTTTTTAGCAATACAAGGTCCTAAAAAAACCGTTATTATATCAGGATTTTCTCTTTTTAAAAGCTGTCCATGAGCAATCATTGGAGAGACAAAAGGCATTAAGCTATCAATAACTTCTGGGAAGTATTTTTCAATAAGCATAACTACTGATGGACAGCATGTAGTTATATAATTCTTTTTACCATTTGTAAGAATCGCTTTTTTATATAGATTAGTTACTATATCTGCACCTATAGCAGTTTCTTCTACTTTTTGAAATCCAACTTTTTTAAGTGCTGAAATGAACTTAGCTGAATTTTTAAAGAAACCTCTAAAAGATGGTGCAACACTAATGGCAATCTCTTTTCCCTCTTTTAATGAGTTGTAAACAAAATCTAAGTCTGAATCTATATTTCTTGCATTTTGAGGGCAACTTGTAAAGCATTGTCCACAAGAAACACATTTTTCAGGAATAATATGAGCTTGATCATTTATTATTTTTATAGCTTTAACTTTACAAGTTCTAACACACTTATAACAGTGACGACAATTAGCTTCAGAGAAATTCATAGTCTGCATTTAAAGCCCCCTTTTAATAAGATTATAAAAATTTTCCTCTGTATTTTTAGGAGAGAATGATAAAACTTCTTCTGTTCCATCAATAGAGACAGAAACAGCATTAGTGCATTTCCCTAAACAAAAGCTAGCTTTTAATATTATCTTATCTGCAAGATTTTCTTTTTCAATTAGAGATTCAAGACATTTTATAACTTCATATGATCCTTTTATATGACAAGCACTTCCTACACAAACGTTTATAGTCATTTTACTTATTCTCCTTATATTAAATTGTTTATTTTTACATTGAATATATCATTAACAGATTGAAAAGTAAATTATAATCACTCATTCATTCTAAAAAAGTACATAATTCATGAAAAAAAGGTTAAAATTTAATCGTACCTTATTTAATGAGTAATTTAAGTAAAAAATGATATCTAAAAAGTAGAGTATACTATATAATATCACATATAGCAGTATAATATAATGTTTAAAGTTAATTAAAACTAAAGAAAAGAAGGAGACACTATAACCATGAAATATAAAATGATAGTTACTGATCTAGATGATACTTTATTAACTTCAAATGGAACTATATCAGAGGAAAATAAACAAGCAATTATAAAAGCACAAGAAAGTGGAATAAAATTTGTTTTAGCTTCTGGAAGACCTACATTTGCCATGAAACATTTAGCAAAAGAGTTACAACTAGATAAGTTCGGAAGTTACATTATAACATATAATGGAGCAATGATAGTTGATTGTAAAGAGTTTAATGAAATATTTACTCATAATTTACTTCAGGAAGATATTCACTCTCTATATAACTTTAGTAAAGAGA
>CAMTJB010000042.1 GCA_947072715.1 uncultured Fusobacteriaceae bacterium
TACTACTGGAGCTGCTACTACTTCTTTAGCTGAAGCTGTTGCTGCTATTAGTAATGTTCCTAAAACTAATGCTAATTTTTTCATTTTGTTTCCTCCCCATTTTTTTATTAAGAAATATAATTTCTTAACTTAAATTAATTCGAACAAAATTTTGATTTTTTGCTATTTTAAAATTTCCCTATTTATATTTAAACTTTTTAAATACTATATACGTACTCTTTCTATTTAAAATTATAACCAAATTATTTTTGTTTGTAAAGTTTTTTTTAAACTTTTCTTATATTTTTTCCGTACCTTTCATTTCATTTTATTACTTATATATATAGATAACGTTCATTTTAATAATAGTTCACACTATATTATACATTATTTTTTTCTATTTTTTTAAATAAAAAACCCCACAAACATGGTGTTTGCAGGGTTTTTTGTATATATTTTGTATATATAATTATCTTTTTGAGAATTGAGGAGATCTTCTTGCTTTTCTCTTTCCGTATTTCTTTCTCTCAACCATTCTTGAGTCTCTAGTTAAGAATCCAGCTTCTCTTAAAGCAGCTCTTAAAGTTTCATCAGATACAAGTAAAGCTCTTGATATTCCGTGTCTTATAGCTCCAGCTTGTCCAGAGTTTCCTCCACCATTTACATTAACTCTTACTCCGAATTTCTCCATTGAAGTTGTTAATACTAAAGGTTGCTCAACTATTCTAGATAAGATTTCTCTTCCTCCAAAATAATCTTTCATAGATTTTCCATTTATTTCAATCCCTGTTGCACCTGGGATAAGTCTTACTCTTGCTACAGAAGTTTTTCTTCTTCCTGTTCCTAAATATTGAATCATATTTGCCACTGTTGTTCCTCCCTAATTATAATGCAGCCTTAGCTGGTTTTTGAGCTGTATGAGTGTGTTCTGCTCCTACGAATACTCTTAATCTAGTTAGTTGCTCTGCTCCTAACTTGTTCTTTGGAAGCATTCTTTTTACAGCTAACATTAAAGCCTCTTCAGGTTTCTTTGCCATTATTTCCCCTAAAGTTCTCTCTTTAATTCCACCTGGGAATCCTGTGTGATGGAAATATTTTTTGTCAGTTAATTTTTTACCAGTTACTACTAATTTCTCAACGTTTGTAACAACTACGAAATCTCCACCATCAATATGAGGTGTGTATGTAGGTTTATTTTTACCCATTAATTTTTTTGTGATTTCTACTGCTAATCTTCCTAATACTAGATTCTCAGCATCATATTGATGCCATTCTCTAACTACGTCCTCTTTTCTTTGCATAAAAGTATATTTTTTCATTTTTCCTCCTAAATTTAGTGTTATATCATTCAAATATAACGCAACGGTCCTTTGTGGGAAAGGTTAAATTTTACCTATTAATCTTATCAGAATTCTTATATTGTGTCAAGTAATTTTACTTGCTCATGAAAATATATTTTTTCTAACTAAGTAAGCCTTCTGTCTCTTCCTCTTTTATCTCTTTTTCTTCTGGATTTTTAGGAATTGGTCTTCCATACATCCATTCAACTTGTCTTCTAAGTCCAGTTAAATCATATGTTTTTCCATCTAATTCTATACTGTTATTTTCAGGACACGCTACATAGCCTTCCTCTACTTCTGTACTAGGGTCTAAAGATATTTGAACCTTGATGATTTCTTCTGGATTATCAAAAGGTCTAAACTCTGTTTTTACTTTTTTAATAACATCGTCTTTTTCTAATATCTCAGAAATAAGTTGCTCATTCATTTTTCTTTTTGGTGGATATTCTGCTATAAATGCTTTTTGACTTGATAAAAACTTTACATTATCTCCATCTTTTTCAAATAACTCAATAGTATATACCCCTCTATCTTTTATCATAATTTTTTCTAAATCAATTATCTTTTTTCCTACTCCAAAAGGATCAACTATTGGTAAAAATTCCCCTTTTGTTATTAATTGCTCATCTGGAGAATTGAATCTCACTTCAAATTTTGTGGGTTTTGTTATTCCTTCTATCGTTAAAACTATTGAAAGATTCAACATTGGATATGGAAATAATGGTTGAATCAAGTTATCAAAAGCTCCTATTATATCTATACTCCCTGGCATTTGTGGATTCATTCTAGCTTTATGCGCTAATATTACATTTTTTAACTTTGGCATTGTTCCCCCTACATATTTTTTATTTTTGAAGCTTTTTAACTTTCTCTATTTACTAAATACTCTGCTAAATCTACTAAAAATTTTGTTTTTTCTATTTCAAAAGCCTCTTGTAAAACTTTCTTAGACTTACAGATAACTTCATTTAAAATTTCTTTAGATTTTTCCATTCCAAATATTGATGGATATGTTGATTTTTTTAATGCTTCATCACTGCCTATTGTTTTACCTAATTTTTCAAAATCACCCTCAACATCTAATATATCATCTTTTATCTGAAAAGCAAGTCCTATTAGGTCTCCATACTCTTCTATTGCTTCTCTCTGCTTTTCTGTAGCATTTCCTATTATACATGCTATCTCTAAAGGTAATTTTATTAACTTACCTGTCTTATTTCTATGTATATATTTAAGAGTATCATAGTCTATATCTTTTCCTTCACTCTCTATGTCCACCATCTGTCCACCAATCATACCATTAATTCCTGCATATTCAGATGTTTTTCTTATTATTTCTAAAGTTTGCTCAGGAGTTAACCCTTTGTTCTTTTCTACCAATATATTAAATGCATGTGTTAACAAAGCATCTCCAATTAAAATACCTTGAGCTTCTCCAAATTTATAATGAGTTGTTAATTGCCCTCTTCTAAATTTATCATTATCTAGTGCTGGCAAGTCATCATGAACTAAAGAGTAAGAGTGAATCATCTCTATTGCGCAGGCTGAAGCTATACCTAACTCTTCATTACAATCTAAAAGATTTAATCCCATTAGTAACAATAAAGGTCTTAATCTTTTCCCACCATTCAAAACTGAATATTTCATTCCTTCTGCTATAACATATGGATTTTTAAGCTCACTTAAATATTCTTCTAAGCTTCTATCTATTATATTCCTTCTATTAAACATATATTGCTTTAACATTTATACCTCCTCAAACTCTATTTTACTGTCTAAAGTTTCTGTTATCTTTATAACTTTACCTTGTGCTTTATTTAAAATATCAGAGGATTTTTTTAAAAGTTTCATAGCTTTTTCATACTCTTTTATACTTTCTTCTAATGCTAAATCTCCAGATTCTAATTTTTCTATTATTCCATCTATATTTTCTAGATTCTTTTCAAAACTATCATCTTTCACTAATTTTTTTTCCATCTTACACCTCTTTTGTATAAAATCACTACTTTTATTAACAACATTATACACATTCTATACAATATTAGTCAAATTAAAAAAAGAGTGGTAACCACTCTTTTTATCTAGTAAAAAATGTCATTGTCTTCTTACCATATTTTCTACAGTCAGCTTTTTTAAATCCAAACATTTCATCATCTAAATCTTCTAACATATGATGCTCACAAATTATAAGTCCACCCTCTGCTAAAACTCCAGATTTTTCTATTGCTCTTAATGTTTTTTCGCATAAATTTAATTTATAAGGAGGGTCCATAAAAATTATATCAAATTTTTCACCCTTTCTTCCTAATATTTCAACAGCTCTAACAACATCATTTTTATAAGCTCTACACTTATTTTCAAAACCTAAGTTATTGATATTTTCTATTATAACCTTTAAAGCTTCTTGATCTTGCTCAATCATTATAGCTCTTTCTGCCCCACGACTTAAAGCTTCTAAAGCTATATTTCCAGTTCCACTAAACAAATCTAAAAACTTACATCCATCTATATATGGTGCTATTATCGAAAAAAGCGATTCTTTTACACTTCCTAATGTAGGTCTAGTATCCATTCCTTTTCTACTTTTTAATCTTTTATTTTTAGCTTCTCCTGCTATTATTCTCATATTTTCACCTCTCTTAATTGCTATTTTTATTAATAAATAAACATTGCATCTCCAAAACTAAAGAAATGGTACTGCTCTTTTACAGCTTTTTCATAAACATCCATCATAAACTCTCTATTGGAAAATGCTGATACTAGCATTAACAAAGTTGATTTAGGAAGATGAAAATTTGTAATAAGTGCATCTACAACTTTAAATTTATAACCTGGGTAGATAAATATTTCTGTATCTGCTGTTCTTCCTACAAGTTTTCCCTCTGAATCAACTGATGACTCTAGAGCTCTTACTGTTGTAGTTCCAACTGCAATTATTCTTCTACCTATTTTTTTTGCTTCATTTATTTTCAGTGCAACATCTTCTGGAATTTCAAAAAGTTCACTATGCATCTTATGATCTAAAACATCTTCTGTTTGAACAGGTCTAAACGTTCCTATTCCAACTTCTAGAAAAACATCTAGTATTTCTACACCTTTCTGCTTAATAGCTTCTAGAAGCTCTTCTGTAAAGTGTAGACCTGCTGTTGGAGCTGCTACTGATTCTCCACGAATAGCATATACAGTTTGGTATCTATCTTTCTCTTTTAAAGTTTCCAATATATATGGAGGCAAAGGCATATTTCCTAATCTATCTAAAACTTCCTCAAAAGCCCCTTCATAAGTAAATTTTAAAACTCTATTCCCATCTTCTTTTATTTCTATAAGTTCCGCTACTAGTTCATCATTTTCACCAATGTATAGCTTTTGACCTATTTTTAATTTTTTAGCTGGTTTTAACAAACACTCCCAACTAGTTAAATCTATTCTTTTTATTAAAAGAATCTCTAAAACTCCTCCACTATCTTTTTTTCCAAAAAGTCTAGCAGGTATTACTTTAGTTGAGTTCCTAACAAGAATATCCCCTTCTTTTAAAAAATCGATTATATTATAGAAGTTTTTATGCTCTATAGTCTGTTCCTCTCTATTTACTAATAAAAGTTTAGAACTATCTCTTGGTTCTCTTGGAGATTGTCCTATAAGTTCATCAGGAAGATGATAATCATAATCACTAAGTTTCGTTGACATTTTAATACTCCTTAATTTCATTTAAAACATCGAAAGATTTAAATCTCTTTTAACTCTTTCATTCCGATTACTATTCTATCTATTCCACAGTAATCTTTTATAATAGTTACACCCTTAAATCCATTTTCCTTCATGAATTCAGATACTTTTTCAGCCTGATTATAACCTACTTCAAAAGCTAAGTACCCTCCATCTTTTAAATATTGTTTTGCTTCTTTACTAATTTTTTCGTAGAAAAAATATCCATCTCCACCATCAGTTAAGGCTCCACGAGGTTCATATTGCCTTACCTCAATCATAAGCTCACTATATTCACTTAATGGGATATATGGTGGATTAGAAACTATTAAATCATATCTTTCTTCCGAATTTTCCAAGATTGAAAAAACATCAGAAAGTAGAAATGTTACATTTTCTGCTTTATTTAAAATTTTATTTTCTTTAGCTACCTCTAAAGCTTCAGAACTTATATCTAACCCTGTCACTTTTGAATTTTTCAACTCTTTTCCTAAAGTTATAGCTATTGCTCCACTTCCAGTTCCAACATCCAATATATTAGAGCTTTCTCTATCAAGCAATAAGTGTTTACAATTCTCCACTAAATTTTCTGTATCACTACGTGGAATCAAAACATTCTCATTAACTTTAAAAGGGTATCCATAAAACTCCCATTCTCCCAATATCTGTTGTAATGGTTTTCTATATTTACCTCTTTGAATTAACATTTTTTTTATTAGTTCTAATTGGTCATTTGATATCTCTTTGGATAATTGAATGCTTAATAAAGTTCTGTTAACATTTAAAACATGAGCAAAGATATATTCTGTGTCCAGTTTATAATCTGCTACACCCTTTTCCTTTAGATATTCTATACTTTTAATAAAGAACTCCGTGTTTTTATCTTTATAATTTACCTGAGGTTCCTTATTTATTTTATCAAAAGTGTCACCTGTTTCTGCCATTTTCTTCAAATAAACCTTTATCTCCTCTCTCTCTTTATGAGAAATTTCTAATTCAAAATTAGTATATAAACCAAGTCTATCTAGCTTCAAAACATAAGCAATCATCTTTTCAGCTTCTAATCTAGGTTTTGAAAAGGAGTATTTTAACAAATACTCCTCAGCAAATTTTAATATTTCTATTAATTTCATATTAATCTTCCGAACTAGTTAACATCTCTGCTTGGCTAAATGTGATTAACGAATCTATCATTTCATCTAAATCTCCATCCATGAAAGCGTCCATTTGGTGAGCTGTATATTTTATTCTGTGATCAGTTATTCTACCTTGTGGATAATTATAAGTTCTGATTTTCTCAGATCTATCTCCTGTTCCAACTTGTAGCTTTCTATTGTTAGCAATTGCACTTCTTTGCTTTTCTGATTCCATTTCATAAAGTTTAGCTGCTAAATGTTTCATCGCCTTTTCTCTATTTTTTAACTGAGATCTCTCATCTTGACATTGAACTATTATTCCTGAAGGTAAGTGAGTGATTCTAACTGCAGAGTCAGTTGTATTAACGTGCTGACCTCCAGCTCCACCAGATCTATAAACATCTATTTTAAGATCTCCAGTATTTATTACAACGTCTTTTACTTCGTCAACTTCTGGTAAAACTGCTACTGTTGCTGTTGAAGTATGAATTCTTCCAGATGACTCAGTTTCTGGAACTCTTTGAACTCTATGTACTCCAGATTCAAATTTAAGTCTCGAATAAGCTCCTTGCCCCATTATAAGGAATACAACTTCTTTCATTCCTCCTACACCAACTTCTTGCTTCTCCATTAGTTCCATTTTCCATTTTCTTCTTTCTGCATATCTAGAATACATTCTAAATAAATTTCCTGCAAATAGAGCTGCCTCGTCTCCACCTGCTCCACCTCTTATCTCTATAATAACGTTTTTATCATCATTTTCATCTTTTGGTAAAAGAAGAATTTTTAAATCTGTTTCTATTTGAGGTAATCTCTCTTCAACATCTTTTATCTCTTCTTGTAACATCTCTCTCATATCAGGATCTTTTTCACTTTTAATGCTCTCTTTTGAAAACTCATAATCTGACATTAAATTTTTATATTGTGTATATTTCTCAACTATATCTGCCATACTAGCCATTGTTTTATTGTATTCTAGCATTTTTTTTGTATCTGCTAAAACTTCTGGACTACTTAAAAGCTGTTCTAACTCTTTGTGTCTATTTACAACTTCATCTAATTTTTTAAACACTATTTATCAACTCCTCTTATTCTATAACTTTGTAATTATACCATAAAAAACATCTATAATCAAAAAATAATACATCTCTTTAATTATTTTTTTATTAATAATTAAAGAAATGTATCATTGCTTTTACTTTAGATATTATATTTATTTTTTTTCTAACTCTTCTGATTTTAATTTTTCTTCTTTCATTCTATCAACAGCATTTTCTCTTGCCTTTAAATACTGTTCCTTAGAAATGTATTTATATACGCCAATCTGACTTCTTATTTTTAATTTATAAAAGTTAGTTTCAATATCTCCCATTTTTTCAAAAATAACGTCTAATTTTTGTAAATTTTTTTCTAAACCATCAGCTATTAGCTGATTAGCTTCTATTTCTAACTTTTGTTTTTCTAAAGATAATAATTTAAATTGAGAAGTTGTTTTTCCCATTAACTCTCTAGCTTTCTCTAAATTCTCTTTAGTTACACCTACTTTTATAAAATCTTCATCATATACTATTCCAAATTCATTTTTAGAATAAGATAACATAGACAATGAAAAAAACAAACTCAATACCAATAATACACTCTTTTTCATTTTCAGGCACTCCTATATTTGACGTTCATAACCAAATACTTGCTCAGTATCCAGTTCAA
>CAMTJB010000043.1 GCA_947072715.1 uncultured Fusobacteriaceae bacterium
TTTTTCTGGCTTTAGATATTGTTTTTGCAGCATTATATAGAGCTGTAGGATCTGCCAAAGTACCGATGTATGCTAATATATTTAGTGTTGTAAGTAATATAATCTTAAATGGATTATTTATTTTTGTGTTTAAATGGGGAGTTTTTGGAGCAGCGCTTGCAACTACAATATCAAGATTTATGGTTACTTCAATCTATTGTTATCTTATATTTAAAAAGAAGAATTTTTGGGTAACTTTACCTTATTATAATTTTAAATATAATCATGTAATAGCAAGTAGAATATTAAAAATAGGAATTCCAACTATGTGCGAACAAGGTCTTTTTAGACTTGGGATGATTGTATTTGAAATGCTAGTAATTAGATTGGGAACTATATCTTATGCTGCTCATAAAATAGCTCTTACAGCAGAATCTTTTTCTTTTAATTTAGGTTTTGGATTTGCAGTTGCATCAACTTCTCTTGTAGGACAACAACTTGGAAAAAATGATCCGGAAAAAGCAAAAAAATATGCGGAAATATGTACTATATTATCAATGATAGTAATGACTATTTTTGGTCTTCTTTTCTTCATATTCCCAACTTTTATAATAAGAATGTTTACAGATAATGAAGAGATTCAATCTTTGGCATCAACAGCCTTAAGAATCGTATCTATATGTCAGCCATTTCTTGCAGCATCTATGGTACTTTCAGGATCATTAAGAGGAGCTGGAGCAACAACTTCAGTTCTTGTTACAACCTCATTAGGAATGTATCTCATAAGAATTCCTTTAACTTATTTTTTATTATATAAAATGAATTTTGGATTGTCTGCAGCTTGGGTTGTAATGTTTTTTGATCTTTCTTTTAGATGTATAGCAAACTATTATGTTTTTAATAAAGGTAGCTGGAAGTATATAAAAGTTTAAACCTTCCTTTATTTTTTCATATGAATATAGTATAATTGACATTGAGTGTAAAAAATAAATTACACCAAAATATATTAATAATATGCAGGAAAGTATAAAAAATATAGTAAAATTAATGATTAAATAAAATTTAGATAAAGAGGAGAGTAAAGAATGAACATTATGTTATTTGGAGCACCAGGTGCTGGAAAAGGAACTCAAGCTAAGCCAATTATGGATAGATATGGAATTCCTCAAATCTCTACAGGAGATATATTAAGAGCGGCTATAAAAGCTGGAACGGCTATGGGATTAGAAGCTAAAAAATTTATGGATGAAGGAAAATTAGTTCCAGATTCAACAATTATTGGAATTATTAAAGATAGAATAATGGAAGAAGATTGTAAAAAAGGATTCATATTAGATGGATTCCCAAGAACATTACCTCAAGCAGAAGCTTTAGAAGTTATTATGAAAGAGATAGGAATTACTTTAGATAAAGTAATATCTTTAAATGTTCCCGATTCAATAATTGCAGGAAGAGTAGTAGGAAGAAGAGTGTGCCCTTCATGTGGAGCATCATTCCATATAGAAACTATGAAACCTAAAAAAGATGGAATTTGTGACTATTGCGGAACAGAACTTGTTCACAGAAAAGACGATACAATCGAAACTGTAAGCAAAAGATTATCAGCATATCATGAGCAAACAGCACCATTATTTGACTATTACAAAGGTAAAGGTGTACTTGCAGAGATTGACGGAACACAAGAATTATCACAAGTAACTGCAGAAATATTTGAAATATTAGGATAGGAAGGAAGGAAATAAATGGTACAACTTAAAACTTTAGAAGAGATAAAAGAGATAAAAAAAGCTAATCAAATAATAGCTAGAATATATGCGGAAATACTGCCACCTCACATCAAGCCAGGTGTATCAACACTTGAACTTAATAACATCATTGAGGAATATATTAGAAGCCAAGGTGCAATCCCAGCTACAATAGGGGTTGGAGGACCAATAAATCCATTTCCAGCAGGATCATGTATCTCTGTAAACGAGCAAGTTGTTCATGGAATACCAAAAGCTGATAAAATTCTTCAAGAGGGAGATATTGTTAGTGTTGATATAGTTACTAATCTTAATGGTTATTTTGGAGATGCTGCAAAAACTTTTCCTGTTGGAAAGATAGATGAAGAATCACAAAAACTTATAGATGTAGCTGAAGAAGCACTTAGAATAGGTATTGAAATGGCAGTAGAGGGAACAAGACTTGGTGATTTAGGAAACGCTATTCAAAAATATGTTGAAGACAATAACTTTAATGTAGTTAGAGACTATGCTGGACACGGAGTAGGAAAAGCTATGCATGAAGAACCTTGTGTTGCTAATTTTGGTAGAAAAGGTAGAGGAATTAAAATAGAAAATGGAATGGTATTAGCAATAGAACCAATGATAAATATGGGAACATATAAAGTTGGACATCTCAATGATGGATGGACAGTAGTTACATTAGATGGGAAAAGATCTGCTCATTGTGAGCACTCAATTGCTATAATTAATGGTAAAGCTGAGATTCTTAGCAAATTGGATTAATATAAATTTAAATTAAGGATTATTGTAGTAATAAAAATAATAGAAAAGTAATGGGAAAAGCCCAAATATTACTAGACATTTTATGTCTATTATGATATTATAATCTGTAATCCTGTTTATAGGAGGTATATAATGTCAAAAAAGGATGTTATTGAGCTGGAAGGTATAATATTGGAAGCCTTACCAAATGCTACTTTTAAAGTGCAATTGGAGAATGGTCACACAATATTAGGACATATCTCAGGAAAAATGAGAATGAACTATATTAAGATCTTACCAGGAGACGGAGTAACGGTACAAATCTCACCTTATGATTTAAATAAGGGAAGAATAGTATACAGAAAAAAATAATTTTCACAGAGGAGAGAAACAAATGAAAGTAAGAGCATCAATCAAACCAATCTGTGACAAATGCAAAGTTATCAAAAGACATGGGAAAATCAGAGTAATCTGCGTAACTCCTAAGCACAAACAAGTTCAAGGGTAATTTTGTAGGCACAGGTAACAAAAGGCAGTACCGACAATGTAAATTGTCCCTAGTGTTTTTGATTAATTTAAAAAAATTAGAAGCATTGTAAAGATATGTTAGAGCCGTAGGGCCGCTACTGTTTGGCAGGCATATCGATGAAAGTCAGTTGGTTATTATACCAACAAAATAGACTCGATTAGTAGGTTGCCAGCTTACTAATTAAAAAAATTTTTGAAAGAGGAGGAGTAAAATTGGCTAGAATTGCAGGAGTAGATATCCCAAGAAACAAAAGAGTAGAGATATCACTAACTTATATTTATGGAATTGGAAAACCAACTTCACAAAGAGTATTAACTGAAGCTGGAGTTAACTTCGACACGAGAGTTAAGGATCTTACTGAGGAAGAAATCAACAAGATCAGAGCTATCATAGAAGGGGTTAAAGTTGAAGGAGATCTTAGAAAAGACATCAGACTTGCTATTAAGAGATTAATGGAAATCAAGTGCTACAGAGGGTTAAGACACAAAATGAACTTACCTGTAAGAGGACAGAAATCTAAGACAAACGCAAGAACAAGAAAAGGTCCTAAGAAACCTATCAAAAGATAATTAGTGAATAACTAAGTAAGGAGGTACTTAAATTGGCTAAGAAAAAAGTGGCTAAAATCAAAAAGAAAGTAAAAAATATTCCAGTAGGAATAGCTCACATACATTCAAACTTTAATAACACGATAGTTGCTATAACTGATACAGAAGGAAAAGTTATCATCTGGAAATCAGGAGGAACTTCTGGATTTAAAGGAACTAAAAAAGGAACTCCATTTGCGGCTCAAATCGCAGCTGAACAAGCAGCGCACATAGCTATGGAAAATGGAATGAAAAAATTAGAGGTTAAAGTAAAAGGTCCAGGATCAGGAAGAGAAGCTTGTATCAGATCTTTACAAGCAGCAGGATTAGAAGTAACTAAGATTACTGACGTTACTCCAGTTCCACACAATGGTTGCAGACCACCAAAAAGAAGAAGAGTGTAATTGAACTCCCTCGGGAGTCGCGAATTATAGAAGTTATAAATCAATAAAGGAGGATTAATCGAAAAATGGCAAGAAATAGACAGCCTGTATTAAAGAAATGTAGAGCGCTTGGAATCGAACCAATGGTTTTAGGAGTAAATAAAACTTCAAACAGAGGACCAAGACCAAATGCTAACCAAAAACCTACAGAGTATGCAATACAATTAAGAGAAAAACAAAAAGTAAAATTCATATATAACGTAATGGAAAAGCAATTCAGAAAGCTTTATGAGGAAGCAACAAGAAAGGACGGAGTAACAGGTCTTAACCTAATCCAATACCTTGAAAGAAGACTTGAGAACGTAGTTTACAGACTTGGATTCGCAAAAACAAGAAGACAAGCTAGACAAGTTGTTTCTCACGGACACGTTGCAGTAAATGGAAGAAGAGTAAACATAGCTTCTTACAGAGTTAAAGCTGGAGATGTTGTATCAGTAATAGAAAACTCAAAGAACATTGATTTAATCAAAATGGCAGTAGAGGAATCTACAGTACCAGCATGGTTATCATTAGACAAAGCAGCTTTTGCTGGAACAGTTGTTCAAAATCCATCGAAAGATGATTTAGACTTCAATTTAAATGAAGCTCTAATAGTTGAGTTCTATTCTAGATAATAATCCTAACACATACAGGAGTTGATTAGATGTTAAAAATAGAAAAACATGCAAAAAGTTTTAATATTACACCAGTAGTTTCTACTAAGTTTCACACTCAGTATGTTATAGAACCTTTGTATAGAGGTTACGGACATACAGTTGGAAATGCACTTAGAAGAGTTCTACTTTCATCTATTCCTGGTGCTGCAATAAAAGGGATCAGAATAGACGGTGTATTAAGTGAATTTTCTGTAATGGAAGGTGTAAAAGAGGCAGTTACTGAAATAATCTTAAATGTTAAAGAGATTGTTATCAAAACTGAAGAGCACGGAGAGAGAACTATGACTCTTTGTGTAAAAGGACCAAGAGAAGTTAAAGCTTCAGATATAATACCAGATGCTGGACTTGAAATTGTAAACCCAGATCAACTTATTTGTACAGTAACAACTGACAGAGAAGTTAATATTGAGTTTATAGTTGGAACAGGAGAAGGATTTGTTGTTTCTGAAGATATAGATAAAAAAGGATGGGCTGTAGACTTTATGGCTATCGATGCTATCTATACACCAATCAAAAAGGTTTCTTATACAGTTCAAGATACAATGGTTGGAAGAATGACTGACTTTGACAAATTAATTTTAGATGTTGAGACTAATGGAAGTGTAGAAGTACACGACGCATTATCTTACGCAGTAGAATTACTAACTTACCACTTAAATCCATTATTAGAAATAGGTAACAAGTTAGAAAATTTAAGAGATGATGAAATTGATGATATATCAGAAAATTCAGAATCGAAATTAGATAAAGATAACGAAGATGTAAAAATAGAAGAATTAGATTTAACTGTAAGATCATATAACTGTCTTAAAAAAGCTTCAATAGATACTATTGGTCAGCTTGCTAAGATGTCTGCTAACGATTTAATGAAAATTAAAAACCTTGGTAAGAAGTCATATGATGAAATTCTTGAGAAAATGAAGGAATTAGGTTACGACTTAGCTCTTAATAACTCAGAAGAGTAAAATTTTAATTCATAAATGAAGGAGGATAGCTAAATCAATGAATCATAATAAATCATATAGAAAATTAGGAAGAAGAACTGAGCACAGAATGGCTATGTTAATGAACTTAACAATATCTCTTCTTACTCATGAGAGAATTGAAACTACTGTAACAAGAGCAAAAGAGTTAAGAAAGTTTGCTGATAGAATGGTTACTTTAGGAAAGAAAAATACTTTAGCATCTAGAAGACAAGCTTTTGCTTTCTTAAGAAGTGATGAAGTAGTAGCTAAATTATTTGGAGAATTAGCTCCAAAATATACTGAGAGAAACGGTGGATATACTAGAATAATCAAAACTAGTGTAAGAAAAGGTGACTCTGCAGAGATGGCTATAATCGAATTAGTATAATAACTAATTTATAAAAGGAGAGAGAAATCTCTCCTTTTTTTTATGTTTACTAAAAGAGGTTTTTTAGAGTATAATAAAGAGACTAAAATGAGCTAAAAAATAAAGAAAAAAGATAACAAAATATAGGAGGTTACTACATAAAATGAATAAGAATTTTACGCATTTACATCTTCATACAGAGTATAGCCTTTTAGATGGTGTAGGTAAAATAGATGAATATTTAGATAGATGCAAAGAGTTAGGGATGTCATCTATGGCAGTAACAGACCATGGAAATATGTTTTGTGCTATTGATTTTTATAAAAAAGCTATAAAAAAAGGGATAAAACCTATAATAGGAATAGAAGCATATATAGGAGAAAAAAGAGAAGTAGTAGTTAATGAAGGTGTAAAAGTAGAAAAAGTAGATACAAGAGAAGTAGACAGAAAAAGTTACCATATAATACTCTTAGCTAAAAATAATAAAGGGTATAAGAATATTATGAAAATATCCTCTTATGCATATACAGAAGGTTTTTACTATAGACCTAGAGTAACAAAAGAATTTTTAAAAGAGCATAGTGAAGGAGTTATTGCCCTATCTGCATGTATGGCAGGGGAGATTTCAGCTCTTGTTTTATCAAAAGCTACAGAAGATGAAATAGATAATAAAATCATTGAATATAAAGAGATATTTAAAGATGGGTTTTATATAGAGATACAAGGAAATGGCGTTAAAGAGCAGAAAGAGCTTAATTTAGAACTTTTAACCTATGCGAAGAAACATAAATTAGAAGTTGTAATTACAAATGATACCCATTATGTAAATTCAGGTGAACATAAACTTCAAGATTTATTAATTTGCATTCAAACAGGAGCCAAAGTTAACGATGTAAACAGAATGAAAATAGAAACAGAAGAACTTTATCTAAAGAGCAGAGAACAGATGCTAGAGACTTGTCTTTTTAGTAAAAGAGATGTAGAAAATTGGTCAATGAAATATAACAGAGAACTAAAGCCAATATTTAAAGATATGTTCTATGTTAGTGAGGATTATGAAGAAAATTTAAGGAAATTAGTAATTGATTTAAATAATGATTTAAATAGCTATTTAGATAATAGTAATAAAATAGCAGAGAGTTGCAGTGTAAATATTACATTTGGGGAGTTTAAATTTCCGAAGTATAAGATTCCAGAAAATTTTCAGAGTATTGAGACATATTTAGAGCATCTGATTCTAACTGGATTAGAAAAAAGACTTAATGGTAATATTTTAGAAGAGTATAGAATTAGAGCTGATTATGAATTTTCAGTTATCAAAAAGATGGGATATTCGGAATACTTTGTTGTTGTATGGGATTTTATTAATTATGCTAAAAATCAAGGGATTGCAATAGGACCTGGAAGAGGATCTGCTGCAGGAAGTTTAGTATCTTATGCTCTAGGAATAACAGACCTTGATCCTTTAGAATATAATCTTATTTTTGAAAGATTTTTAAATCCAGAAAGGATTTCTATGCCAGATATTGATATTGATATATGTGGAGAGAGGCGTCAAGAGGTTATAAATTATGTAATAGATAAATATGGATCAGATCATGTTGCTCAAATAATAACTTTTGGTAGAATGAAGGCTAGGGCAGCAGTAAGAGATATAGGAAGAGTTATGGATATCCCTCTAGTAAAAATAGATAAATTAGCTAAGCTTTTGCCAGCTGATTTTACACTGGATAAATCTATAAATCTTATTCCAGAAGTAAAAGATTTATATATAAAT
>CAMTJB010000044.1 GCA_947072715.1 uncultured Fusobacteriaceae bacterium
TACAGAAGATAGAAAATATAGGGATATACACAGTGATAAAGGTTATAAATCATTTGAAAAATATCAATATAATTATATTCTAGTATACTAGTTTTGAAAATAAAATAAAGAAAGTTATATAGAGTTTTAAAAATTAAATACTCTTGTAAACTTTATAATTAGGAGAGATACAGTGAAAGATTGGAAATACATGGCTTATAAAGTTTTGAAAACCGCTTTAGCTACGGTAATAGCTATTAAAATTGCAGAATATCTAGAAATAAAATATTATTTAACAGCAGGAGTTGTAGCAATAATAAGTTTACAAGGAACAATAAAGGAAACTTATAAAATAGGAATAGAAAGAATAGTAGCAACAACAATTGGTTTAATCCTTTCAGGATTACTTTTTAATTTTTTAGGAGTTAATTATTACGTATTAGGATTATTTATTATAATATTTATGCCTATTTGTATAAAATTTAATTTGATACAAGGGTTTTTAGTAAATGTAGTACTTTCGTTACATCTTATTAGTGAAAATTCAGCATCCTTTAGACTGATTTTAAATGAATTTGGAATACTTATGGTAGGTCTTCTTACTGCTATGGCATTTAATCTTTACATGCCAAATTTAAATAAGGAGATTAATAATATTAGAAAAGAGATTGGGGAGATAATGCAAAAGATCCTTATGGTAATGTCACAAGATTTAAAGTGCCAATGCTGCTCAGGTGGAGAGGATAAATATTTTGCAAAATTAAAAGAGCTTGGAAATAAAGGGAAAAATCTTTCCATAGAGCAACATAATAACTCTGTTTTAACTTCAAGTTTTAATAACTTTGACTATTTTAGAATGAGATATATTCAATATAAAATCTTAAAAAGAATGAAGCGTAGTTTTATAAGAATTTATAATTCAGGAGCTCCAGGAATAGTAATAGCAGAACTTATTGAAAAGATTTGTTATACAACATTTGATGCAGTAGATATTGAAGTGGTATTAACAGAGATTGAAAAGACAAAAATTCAATTTAAAAATAGTGAACTGCCTAAAAATAGAGATGAATTTGAAAATAGAGCAATACTTTATGATTTTCTAATGGATCTTGAAGAGTTTGCCTCTGTAGTATTAGAGTACTTAAAGAATTATCCAAGAGTTAAAAAAAATCAGGAATAATTTAAGATATTAATATAAAAAATTATATAACTATTATATAAAATAAAAAGGCTAGGAATTTTTTCCTAGCCTTTTCTTAATTATTAATTTTCTTTTCTTTATTTAAAAAATTCTTTCCTAAAATATCAATTAAAAAGGCACCAGTAGGAGCAGTTAGTAAAATAGACATAACAGCAATTGCAAGGATTATTTCACCAGAGGAAACCCCACTCATAAGAGGAATAGCTCCAATAGCAGCTTGAACAGTGGCTTTTGGCATATAGGCAACTATTGTAAAAATTTTTTCTTTAAGAGTAAAATTAGTTCCTAAAAGTGAAATATATACTCCTATTCCACGGGCAATAAGACCAATTAAAAGAATTAAAATACCAATTCCACCAGACTTTAAAGCTACGCCAATATTAACTTGAGCTCCAACTAAAACAAAAAGTATTATCTCAGCGAAAACCCAAATTTTATTAAATTTTGCAGAAAGTCTTGTTCCAACATTTGGCAAAAGTTCAAGAAGAAAAAATCCTATTGTCATAATCCCAAGAAGAGACGCAATTTCTATGTGGAAATTACTGCTAATATATTTTTCTAAACTATTAAAAAGTATTGCAATAGCAAGTATAAGTATAGATTTTTTTGTATCTCTAATAGAATGATTTTTGAAAAATTTAACTAAGAGATATCCTATAATAGATCCTATTCCAATTCCAAGAATTATCGAAAGTGGAATATTTAGAATATTTGCAATAAGATTAACACTTTTTCCAGAATATAGTCCTAGAAAACTTGAAAATATTGTTATAGCAAATACATCATCAACAGATGCTCCTGCTAATATAATTGTTGGGATTTTTTTATCTGTTCCAATTCTTTTTTCTTGAAAATCTAGCATTTTAGGAACTATTACAGCAGGTGAAACAGCAGCGATAATAAATCCTAATATTCCCCCTTCAATAAAGGAAAATTTAAGAAAATACATAGAGCATAGAGCAATTGTAAATCCTTCGAAAAGTCCAGGAATGCAACTCATTTTTAAAACTTCTTTTTTTACAGCGTTAAGCTCATTTTTCTTTATTCCAAGTCCTGCTCTAAGAAGGATTACTACAAGAGCAATTAGACGAAGATCCCCTGAAATAGCTAGAAGATTTGAATCTATTTTATTAAAACCATAAGGACCTATTATTACTCCTAAAAGAATCATTCCTAGAAGTCCAGGAAGTTTTATTTTTATAAAAAGTTCATTAATTATAAATGCTAAAACAAGTATAAGTGCTAAGCTAAATGCCATTATTCTCTCCTTTTATATATAAAATTATTTTTATTTTAGTACGTAATCATAACTTTTACAACTAATTAAGTCAAGGATTATCTGAACATAAAAACAAATTGAAAACATTGTAAAATATAGTAGTTTTTACAGTTTAAATAATGTATAATCAAAGAAGTAAATTAATTCATATGGGGGGAAGGAAAGTGTTTGAAGGAAAAAAAATAAAAATAAGGGCTTATAATGAAAAAGATACACGTATAATTTGGGAGCTTATTAGTGAAAAAGGGATAAGAGATACATTGAGTGTTGATGCAATATTTCCTTATTCTTTTGAAAGTGAAAAAAACTTTGTAAATGCAGCAATGAATTATAGTGGGGAGCTTTTTAATTTTGTTATTGAAGATTTAGAGACACAAGTTATAATTGGAGCATGTGGTATTAATGCCATGAATAGAAAAAATAGTGTGGCAACTATTGGAATATGGTTAGGAAAAGAGTATCACGGAAAAGGATTTGCATCAGATACTTTAAGAGTTTTATGTAGCTTTATATTTGATGAATTAAATATAAATAAAATTAATCTAAACTACTTTGAATTTAATAATGCAGGAAAAAAATGTTATGAATCAGTGGGATTTGTACAGGAAGGAATTCATAGAAAAGAGATTTTTAGATATGGGAAATACTACGATAAAATAAGTATGGGATTATTTAAAAATGAATTGAAAAAATAATGAAAAGAATAAAGAAAATAATGATTTAAAGTTAGAAAACATGGAGATTTAGAACATATATGAAATTAATTGGATTGACAAATACTACTATAATATGTTACTCTATATGTGAAACAAATTCATATACCATTTAAATATTTATCGGTAGGTGAGGTTACCATAAGGATACGGGTTGCTGCCGCAAAATAGTGGAGACACTAATAGTTGGTTAGCAGAATACGTCGATTCAAGGCGTATTTTAATGCAATTACAAGCCTTATAGAGCTAAAACTTGAACGAAGTAAATTTTATAAATTATCTTTTGGCGTTTTTTTGATATGTCAAAATAATTAATATTACTCGTTCAATATTTGAACGAGTTTTTTTTATACAAAATTTAAGTGAAAATTAGGAGGTGGAAAAATGGAGATAAGTCAGAGGATGGAAGATGATGTATACCCCAGTAGGCAGTATATTTATCTAGATGATAGTTTAAAAAGACAGTATGATAATGTCTCTGTTTTTTTATTGCCCTAAATTATATATAAATATATTGCCTCTTAAAAAATGAAATTTAAGAGGAGATGAAGAATGTCAAAAATAGATATCAGAGATATACTAAAATATCGTAACGATAACGGAAAATTAAGTAACGAGGTTTTTAACAACAATTTAAGAATATTAGCATTATTAACAAAAAATGAGCTTATAGAAAAACTAGAAGCTGATGAAGTTTTAGGATTAACAGAAGAAAGCATAGAGAAAAAAAGAGAAAAAATAGGATATAACGTTATTACTAATAAGAAAAAAGAGGGTTTTTTATATAAATTATATCATTCTTTCATAAACCCATTTTCATTAGTTTTAATTTTTCTAGCAATAGTATCATTTTTTACAGATTACTATTTAGCTGTTCCAGAAGAAAGAAGTTTAACAGCAGTTATAATAATCTTAACTATGGTTACATTAAGTGGAGTACTTCGTTTTGTTCAGGAAGGGAAATCTACAAAAGCTGGAGAAAAATTAAAAGCAATGATAAATACAACAACTTCAGTTTTAAGAAATGGAACTTTTTCAGAGTTACCAATTTCAGAGCTTATGGTTGGAGATATTGTAAAATTAGCAGCTGGAGATATGATCCCTGCTGATATCAGAATTTTATCTGCAAAGGATCTTTTTATAAGTCAATCTTCTATGACTGGCGAGTCTGAACCAGTAGAAAAATTTGAAAATATTTCAGAAAAATTATCTGATAATAATGAAGCGTCACATTTTGAATTTGAAAATTTAGCATATATGGGAACAAATACAGTAAGTGGATCAGCAACTGGGATAGTTATTGGAATTGGGAACAATACTTACTTAGGAAAAATGTCAGATTTAATAACAGAAAAAAGAGATACAACAAGCTTTGATAAAGGTGTAAACTCTGTTAGTTGGATTCTTATTAGATTCATGATGTTTATGGTTCCAGTTGTTTTTGTAATAAACGGGTTAACAAAAGGAAACTGGTTAGAAGCTTTACTATTTGCAATATCTATAGCAGTTGGATTAACTCCAGAGATGCTACCAATGATAGTTACAACAAACCTTGCTAAGGGTGCTGTTGTTATGTCACAGAATAAGACTATAGTAAAGAACTTAAACGCTATTCAAAATTTTGGTGCGATGAATCTTCTTTGTACAGACAAAACTGGAACATTAACAGAGGATCATATAGTTTTAGAGAGACATTTAAATGTTCACGGTATAGAAGACTTAAGAGTTTTAAGATATGGATATTTAAATAGTTACTTCCAAACAGGACTTAAAAATCTTTTAGATATTGCAATTTTAACTTTTGGAGCAAAAGAAAATATGAGCTCTTTGCAAGAAGAGTATGAAAAAATAGATGAGATACCTTTTGATTTCCAAAGAAGAAGAATGTCTGTTGTATTAAAAAACAAGTCAGGAAAGTCACAAATTATAACTAAAGGTGCAGTTGAAGAGATGATATCTATTTGTACTTTTGTAGAATATAATAATGAAGTTGTTCCAATGACTGAGCAGTTAAAAAATCAGATTTTAGAAACAGTATATAAGTTGAATGAAGAGGGATTAAGAGTAATTGGAATTGCTAAAAAAAGTAATTATGTAGAGGAAAAAGGATTTACAGTAGCTGATGAAAATGAAATGATTCTTATAGGATATATAGGATTTTTAGATCCTCCAAAAGAGTCAGCAGCAGAAGCAATTAAAGCTCTTTTTGAATATGGAGTAGATGTAAAAGTATTAACAGGGGATAATGAAATAGTAACAAAGCATGTATGTCAAAAAGTAGGAATAGAAGATAAAAATATCCTGCTTGGTGCTCAAATTGACAATATGAGCGATGAAGAGCTAAAAATAGAAATTGAGAAGACACATATATTTGCAAAATTATCACCACAGCAAAAAGCAAGAGTAGTTTCATTATTTCGTGAAAATGGGCACGTAGTTGGATTTATGGGAGATGGAATAAATGATGCTCCTGCTATGAGAAAGGCAGATGTAGCAATTTCAGTTGATACAGCAGTTGATATAGCAAAAGAGTGTGCTGACATAATTCTTCTTGAAAAAGATTTAATGGTTTTAGAAAGAGGAGTTATTCAAGGAAGAAAGACTTTTGCAAATATTATAAAATATATAAAAATGACAGCAAGTTCAAATTTTGGAAATATGTTCAGTATATTAATTGCCAGTGCATTTTTACCATTTTTACCAATGATGCCAACTCAGATATTATTACTAAATTTAATTTATGATAATTCATGCATCGTAATTCCATGGGATAATGTTGATGAAGATTATTTAAAAGTGCCAAGAAAATGGGAAGCAGACGGGATATCAAAGTTTATGTTATGGATAGGACCTACAAGTTCGGTATTTGATATTACAACTTATTTATTAATGTACTTTGTGATTTGTCCAATGGTATTAGGTGGAAGTTTCAATAGTCCAGGAATGGATAAAGATATGTTTATAGCTTTATTTAATACTGGATGGTTTGTGGAATCATTATGGACACAAACTCTTGTTATTCATATGATAAGAACTCCAAAAATTCCATTTGTTCAAAGTATAGCATCTAAACCTGTAATAATTGCTACAACTATAGCAATAATAATAGGAACAGTTATTCCTTATACATCTTTAGGTCCAGTATTAGGATTTGCTAGTTTACCACCTGTGTACTACATATTCTTACTGTTAACTATAGGATTATATATTACTCTAGTTTCAGTTTTGAAAAAAATGTATATAAAAAGATATAACAGTTTTTTATAGGAAAAAAATATTATGCTTAGTATAAGTTATTAAAACTAGGAGGTAGTATGAACATTCATGATTTCTTAACCATTGTTTATCATTTTTTTGTAATAGTATCAATTGTTGTTATTTTATATGGTTTTTTCTACACAGTATATAAGGTTATATTTCGTAGAAAAGAGATTGGTGTAAAGGAAGCTACAAGAGTTTATTTTGATAGTTCTATACTTGTAGGTCTCCAAATTCTTATTGTGGCAGATATTATAGAAACAATTATAGCTCCAGATTTAATGTCAACTATGAGAGTTTTTGCTGTTGTTTTAATAAGAACAATAATGAGTTTTTCATTAAACTGGGAATTAAAAAATATGAAAGAATAAATTAAAAGAGCAGATTTCTGCTCTTTTTTATTTTGATTAATTATATTTGATTTAATATTTAAAAGAAACATTAAATTTTTTGAATAGGTATATATATTTTAATGAGAATTCCTTTCCAAATTCCTCTGTTAGCTATGGATGCTTCATAATAGGAATATTTTTTTTCAACTATTTTATAATTGATAGAAGTTAAATAAGTTTTTAGTTTTTCACAGCTTTCACTTAACTCAATATCATTTTCTTTGTGGTACATAGTTGCATAAAGTCCTTTTTCAATGATAAGTGTATCTCCTTTATTTGTTTCAGCAGCAAGAAGATTTCCTTGATAATAGATTCCGTTGATTATATTATCTGTAGACTCAATAAAAATTCTAGAAGAGTTATTAATATTATTTTCTTTAAGGATATTTTTTAATTTAGCATCAGCTGAAAAAACTGCAAAATCATCTTTAGGATAAAGTATTTCTACAACAACTCCTCTTTTTTCCTCAACTTCTTCAATTAGAGGTTTTTCAATACCGTCAAACATTATAAGGTCAATCTCTTTCTTTTTATTGTTAATTAATTTTTTAGCTTTTTTTAGATTAACTATTTTTTCATCAATAATATCTAATTTCTTTTGGAGATAGTTAAAACTTTCTACACTATTTTTACTTTCAAAATATTCTAGAATTTCTTTTAAAGAGAAATCAGCAGATTTTAAACCAATAATAAAAGCTAAATCTAAAAATTGTTCCTCAGTATAATATCTATAAGATGTTTCTTTATCTATAATTAATGGCTTAAAA